>DATGCC010000329.1:0-4198 GCA_035312345.1 Rhodothermales bacterium | reverse complement strand
GATAGCGAGCCGCACCGGGCGCTGGCCCGCGAGGTGACGCAAGAGTCCATCGTGCTGCTCAAAAACGAGGGCGGTGTGCTGCCGCTCCGCAAAGACCTCGGCACCCTCGCCGTCATCGGGCCGAACGCCGACCAGTGGCTGATGCTGCTGGGCAACTACAACGGCGTGCCAGGCCACCTAATCACACCGCTCGAAGGTATTCGCGAGGCTGTTTCGTCGGATACAGAGGTGCTGTACGCCCGCGGCTCCAACCTTGCCGATGGCTTCCCCATGTTCGATGTCGTCCCGGCGGATGTGCTCTTCGGCCCCGACGACGAGCCCGGTCTGCATGTCGATTATTACGACAATGGCGAGCGGGCAGGCGAACCACTCTTTAGCGGCAGAGACGCAATGCTCGACGCCAACTGGTATGACCGTGCCCCCCGCGAAGACATGGACGACGACGACTTCGGCGTCCAGTGGACTGGCACGCTCCGACCACAACGTAGCGGCACCTACACGCTCGGCATCATCGCCACCAGCAAGTTTGAACTCTACCTCAACGACAGCCTCGTCACCCGCTCGCGCTACCGCTACCGCGATGAGTTGGGCGATCCGCGTGTCGTCTCGGTCGAGCCGATGCAGTTGGAAGCAGGCGCGTCCTACCAACTCCGACTCGATGCATCAGAATCGTATGGCGATGCACAGATTCAACTCGTCTGGGACGCGCCCGAAGATGACCTCGAAGCAGAAGCTATCGAAGCCGCCCAGCAGGCCAACGCCGTCGTCCTCTTCCTCGGCCTGACGGCGCGCATGGAGGGCGAGGAAATGCGCATCGAGATCGACGGCTTTCGCGGCGGCGACCGCACCAACCTGAACCTGCCGCAGGCGCAGCAGCGGCTGATGGAACGCATCGTAGCCCTCGACAAACCAACCGTGCTGGTACTCCTAAACGGCAGCGCGCTGGCGGTGAACTGGGCGCAGGAAAACGTCCCGGCCATCGTCGAGGCGTGGTATCCGGGGCAAGCCGCCGGGACCGCCATCGCCGATGTGCTCTTCGGCGACTACAATCCGGCAGGACGGCTGCCCGTCACGTTCTACAAAAGCGTGGATGACCTGCCCCCGTTCGAGGACTACAACATGGACGGGCGGACCTACCGCTTCTTCGAGGGCGAGCCGCTCTATGCCTTCGGCCACGGCCTCAGCTACACCACCTTCGAATACGACAATCTGCGCACGAGTGCTGAGACGCTGGATCAAGACGGCACCCTTACCGTCAGTGTCGATGTAACCAACACAGGCGACCGGGCCGGAGACGAAGTTGTACAGCTTTATGTGCAGCATCCAGAGTCCGCCGTCGAGCGTCCGCTACAAGAACTCAAGGGATTCGACCGAATCACGCTCGCGCCCGGCAAGACGAAGACGGTGTCGCTGTCGCTGGCAGCGTCGGACTTGGCCTACTGGGATGTAGACGCCGATCAATGGGTGGTTGAAGGAAAGCCGGTGCGGCTCCAGGTGGGCACTTCATCAGCAGATATCCGGTTGGAGAAAACTGTCAACGTAACGCAGTAAGCGAATGAGGCATAATCGAGTATGCAGTATAGAAAACTAGGCGGCACAGGATGGAACGTCTCGACGGTGAGCTTCGGGGCCTGGGCCATCGGCGGAAGCTGGGGCGAGGTCGAGGATAGCGAGTCGCTGGCGGCGCTGCACAAGGCCGTCGAACTCGGCGTCAACTTCTTCGACACGGCGGATGTCTACGGTGACGGTCGGAGCGAGAAGTTGCTGGCCCAGCTCTACCGCGACCACAGCGACGACATCTACGTCGCCACCAAAGCCGGGCAGCGGCTCGATCCGCATGTTGCGTCGGGCTACAACCGCGAGAATCTCACCGCCTTTGTCGAGCGCAGCCTCAAAAACCTAGACCGCGAAGCACTAGACCTCGTCCAGCTTCACTGCCCGCCGACGGAAGTGTATTATCTGCCAGAGGTGTTTGGCATCCTCGATGATCTGGTGCAGGCGGGTAAAATACGTTACTATGGCGTGAGCGTGGAAAAAGTCGAGGAAGCGCTCAAAGCCATCGAGTATCCCAACGTGGAGACCGTCCAGATTATCTTTAACATGTTCCGCCAGCGTCCCGCCGCGTTGTTTTTCGAGCAGGCGCAGAAACACAACATAGGCATCCTGGCCCGGGTGCCACTGGCTTCTGGTCTGCTGACGGGAAAATTCGGACGCAACACCACGTTTGCTGAAACCGACCACCGCAACTTCAACCGGGAAGGCGAAGCGTTTGACCGGGGCGAGACGTTTGCAGGCGTGGATTATGAGCATGGCCTAGAAGCCGTGGAGGCACTGAAGACGGTCTGTCCCGAAGACATGACGATGCCGCAGTTTGCGCTGCGCTGGATCTTGATGTTCGACGCCGTTACGTGCACCATTCCTGGAGCTAAGCGTCCGTCGCAGGAAGAAGACAACGCCCGTGCTGCCGACCTCCCTCCGCTCACAGAACCGACGATGCAAGCCGTGCGCGACATCTACGACCGGCAGATCCGTGAACTTGTGCATCATCGCTGGTAAATTCCTGCGTCCTGCCAGCCACCAAAACCTCAGCCTTTATCCAACCAGCATGGCTTTCCTTCTCGGCATTGATGTCTCGACAACCGCCACAAAAGCGCTTCTCATTGATGAACAAGGAGATGTAGTGGCTGTCGCCGGAAGTCCACATGAACTCTCCACGCCGCATCCGTTATGGAGCGAGCAAGACCCCGCCGCATGGTGGGAGGCCGCCCAGCAGAGCATTCAGCAAGCGCTTCAGCAAGCCAACGCCACCGATGAAGATGTGCTAGCGGTGGGCTTGACGGGGCAAATGCACGGCCTTGTCATGCTGGATGCCGAAGGCGATGTGCTACGCCCGGCAATGCTCTGGAATGACGGCCGTTCAGGCGCAGAGTGTGACTGGATTCGCGAGCAACTCGGCCTCGACCATCTCGTCGAAATCACTGGCAACGACGCCTTTGCCGGGTTCACGGCTCCGAAGCTGCTGTGGGTGCGCAACAATGAGCCGGATGTTTATAGCCAGACGGCCCAGATTCTCCTGCCGAAAGACTACATCCGCTACTGTCTCACAGGCGAATACGCCACAGACCGCGCCGGGGCAGGCGGCACGTTGTTACTGGATCTAAAATCTCGCGACTGGAGCGACGAAGTGCTCAACGCGCTAGACATTCCTCGTGCCTGGCTCCCGC
The DNA here is from genome assembly GCA_035312345.1 of Rhodothermales bacterium. GTDB lineage: Bacteria > Bacteroidota > Rhodothermia > Rhodothermales > DATGCC01 > DATGCC01. The sequence continues at coordinate 974 of DATGCC010000329.1, read as the reverse complement.
CCACGCACGAAGGCCCCGCCGTGACAGGCACTATAGCCGCCGAGGCTGCCGAAGCAACGGGGCTTCGTGCCGGAACGCCCGTCGTGGCGGGTGGTGGTGACCAGGCGGCCCAGGCCGTGGGCGTGGGCGTGGTACGTCCCGGTGTGATGGCGCTCACGCTCGGCACATCGGGCGTTGTGTTCGCCCCTGCCGAGAAACCCTTCACGGCACCGCAGGGCCGGGCTCACAGCTTTCCGCATGCCATACCGAATCAATGGCATCTGATGGGCGTCATGCTCTCAGCAGCCGGGAGCCTGCGCTGGTACCACGACACCTTCGCGCCGGACACCAGTTATGACGATCTGCTTGCCGAAGCCGCTGATGTGCCGCCCGGCAGCGATGGCGCTTTCTTCCTCCCTTACCTTTCCGGTGAACGTACGCCCCATGCCAACCCGCACGCACGGGGCGTCCTCTTCGGGCTAACGCTACGCCATGATCGCGGGCATGTGACGCGCGCCGTGCTGGAAGGTGTTGCTTTTGGGCTACGCGACAACCTCGCGCTGCTCCGCGAGGCTGGCGTCCCGGCCCCCTCCGAAATGCGTGTATCGGGCGGCGGTGCCCGCAGTTCTCTGTGGCAGCAAATCCTGGCCGACGTACTAAACACCCCGCTCGTGGCTCCCCAGACGACGGAAGGTGCCGCTTACGGCGCAGCACTGCTCGCAGGTGTCGGTGCCGAGGTGTGGCCGAGCGTTGATGCCGCCTGTGAAGCCACCGTCGCGTGCCAAATCGTCGCGGAGCCCCATCCTGCTACTGCGGCGACGTACGATGAAGCCTATGCCAACTTCGGGCAAATCTATCCACGCCTCGAACCCCTTTTTGACGGATCTGATACTGCCTAGTGCTATCTCAACAGTGTGTTGCTCAACGAGCCTATCGGAGCGCGGAGAGCGGAAGGCGATCTTTTGCGCTCCCCACCCTCCGCTCTCCGCTCCTCG
>DATGCC010000328.1:0-3224 GCA_035312345.1 Rhodothermales bacterium | reverse complement strand
CCCGGCGCAGACCCCACAAGATGAACAAGCCGCCGCCCTGCGCAGCATGATCGACGAAAAGGCTGCCGAGATTGAGGAGCAGGTGGTCGCCTGGCGGCGCGATATCCATGCGCATCCCGAACTGGGCAACCGGGAGTTTCGCACAGCCGGATTGGTAGCGGAGCATCTACAAAATCTCGGCATGGAGGTACGTACGGAAGTGGGGCACACCGGCGTGGTTGCCACACTGGAAGGAGGCCAGCCGGGGCCGGTCGTGGCCCTGCGGGCCGACATGGACGCCCTGCCCGTTACCGAACTGGCAGATGTGCCTTTCGCTTCCAAAGAGAAGGCGATCTACAACGGGCAGGAGGTCGGCGTAATGCATGCCTGCGGGCATGACAACCATGTTGCGATTCTGATGGGCGTGGCCGAGGTGCTGGCTTCCCTACGCGACGACTTACCAGGGACGGTCAAGTTCATTTTTCAGCCTGCCGAAGAAGGAGCCCCTGCAGGAGAAGAGGGAGGAGCCGATTTGATGTTGAAAGAGGGAGCCTTCGAGGAGCCAAGGCCCGATGCCATCTTTGGGCTCCACGTCTGGCCGGGGTCAGTAGGTACGATCCACTACCGACCTGGGGGTGCGATGGCGAGTTCGGACGGGCTGCGCATTATGGTGCGCGGGCGACAGACGCATGGGGCATCGCCGTGGGGCGGTGTCGATCCGATCGTGGTCGCTTCGCAAATTGTGCTCGGCTTGCAAACCATCGCCAGCCGTCAGATCGACGTGACGGCCACGCCTTCGATCATCACCATCGGTAGCATCCACGGTGGCGTACGCGGCAACATTATTCCAGATGAGGTGGAAATGGTGGGTACCATCCGCACGTTCGACGCGGAGATTCAGAAGGACATCCACGCCCGCATCAAGCACACCGCCGAACGCATTGCCGAAAGCGCCGGGGCCACAGCAGAGGTGACTATTCGCGTTGGCTATCCGGTCACGGTCAACGACCCGGATCTGACGGCGCAGATGCTGCCTACACTGGAGCGGGTAGCAGGAGCCGAGATGGTCTCCCTATCAACGCCGATAACGGGAGCAGAGGATTTTTCTTATTTTGCGCGTGAGGTGCCAGGCCTGTATTTTTTCCTCGGTGTGACCCCCGAGGATCAAGATCCCGAAACTGCTCCGAAGAATCACTCGCCCTATTTCTTCGCCGATGAAGCGGCACTCTCCGTCGGAGTACGAGCCCTTGCCCATCTGACGGTGGACTACATGACGCAGTGAAGTATGGAGGGAACACCCTCGATCCATTTGAAATCAAAGCGGTACACCCCTTATTCACTCAACTGAGCGTGAGCCAATGCGTCGTTTCTTGCTTCCCGTCGCCATCTTCTTTGCTGCCCTGCTTATCTTTGGCTGGATGAGCCAGCGCCCTCCGGTGCCTGAGTTCACACCTCTCGGAGAGGAAGTGAAGCTAGACTTCGAGGTGAATGGCATTGAGGGCCGGCATCTCGAACTTGGGCTGGCTCGTGGTGCAAAAGGCGCGCTGTTTATGCAGTTCAACGTGGGTACCGAGAAGGGGCGTCCGGTTGTCAGCTTGAACGGAGCCAGCGCACGGAGCGAGATGAAGAAGATGAAGCGGGGGCAAAAGCTCCCCGAATGGTCGTTTCTTAGGGGTCAGAACAACAAAACAGTCCTGAACTTTGCATTCAAGAACCAGCTTGTAGAACTCAAGGGCGGCAAAACGGCCGTACGGATGGTGTATGCCGGGCTCGATGTGCCGCTCCTGGATGCGGTAAAAGTGGGTCGCCCTACCACTCTTCCGCCCTTCATTAGCAAATCCCTGGGGCATGAAGGTCCCATCCAGCTTCAGCCCGGCACCTACCGCGTCGATGAGGAGGCTGGTGTAACAATTGATGCTAGGCTTCTAGGCCGTTGAGAACGGCTTCCCACATCACCTCAATAGTCTGGGAAGAGGATTCGCTCCTTCAACTGCTGGTTCAGGTACATTTCTTTCAGTCGGTGATGTTGCAGTTTGCCGTTGGGCGTGAAGGGCAGGCTCTGCGGTTTGAGCAGGAATACACGAGCCGGGCGTATTCCGAACTGGCTATGCACGCGCTGCACAATAGTGGCTACGAGGTGACGACCCACGTCAGCGTCGGGGGCGCGATGCTGCCGCAACTCAACGAACAGGTACAAATGCTCTCCGGTTGTGCCGGGCCGCTCAATGCCCACAGCGGCCACCTGTCGCACGGCTGGTAACGATTGAATAGCGCCCTCTACATCGTTGGGATACAGCGTATGTCCGGCCTGGATGATGAGGTTTTTCTTTCTTCCGACAATGAAGAGGTGGCCTTCTGCGTCGAGATATCCAAGGTCGCCTGTTAGCAGATAGTCGTCATGCCACCACAGATTGGTACTCGCCGTCGGGTTGTTCATGTAGCCGCTGGTGTTGGCTGGGCTGTGTAGAGCAATTTCGCCAACGGTGTCGCTAGGTAGTTCGTTATCCCCATCCACGATGAGGATTTCAATGCCGGGGAAAGGCTGACCTACGGAGACGTGGTCGTCGGCATCTACTTTCTTGGGCGTGCCGGGCGGCCACATGCAAACGCCTACGGTTGCTTCCGCCAGGCCGTAGCCCGCTACCATGGTGTGTTGCAACCCGAAGGCGTCTTCAAAAGCTTCCATTGTCCAGGGGCGGACGGGCTCGGCGGCATTGAGCGCCACACGTAGGCTCGTAAGGTCGTAGGCATCCGGATTTCTGATACTGCGCATACACAGACGGTAGGCAATGTCAGGTGCGGCAGTGAATGTGCCCCGGTAGATTGTAATGGCATGAAGCCATGGATGAACATGGCGCAACGAGGCCGGCAGCAAGATGAGGCGGGCACCCAGGTAAAACGGAGCCATGGTCATCAAGATCAGTCCCATGTCGTGGTAGACAGGCAGCCAACTCACGAAGACATCCTGGGCAGTGAGTTTCATCCCGGCGATCATCTGCCGGATGTTGGTGAGGAGGTGGTGATGGGTCAATTGCACGCCTCGGGGGTCGGTGGTGCTGCCAGAGGTGTACTGGAGAAAGGCCATGTGCTCTGGAGCAAGGTCTGGAAAGACGATGTTGTCGACGGTGCTATTTTCGCACTGGGCTGAAATCAGGTGTATTGATTGCTGGCGGGCCATTGCACTGAAACCAGCAGCACGGTTGTATGGCATGTTATCAGGCAAGATGAGGTGCCGTGCGTCGCAC
>DATGCC010000327.1:0-3390 GCA_035312345.1 Rhodothermales bacterium | reverse complement strand
AAAGCCTTGCTCGATACGATAAGCCTGCGCCGCTTCGATTTTGAGGTCGCTGCTACCCAGGGGCGCGTCGCGCTTCGGGGCAGTGTCAACACGGATGCCGAGCGAACCCTGGCGGCGAACATTGCCCGCGAGGTGAAGGGGGTGAAGAACCTTGACAACCAGATCGCGCTCTTCCCGCCTGATTCCGCAGCAGTAGCACCCGATAGCACTCGCAAAGAGCCGCTTTAAGTCATCCATGGTGGCATCCGATGCTGAATCCGCATTCCATTGCTTTCAAGCTCTTGCTCTCCATGTCCCGATTGCTGCACCCGTGTCCGGCTTTTCTCATGGTCGTTCTGCTCTTCACCTTTTTGTTGAGCGCCTGTGGGGAGCAGGAAGCCTTTCAAGCCTATGAGCGAGGCAAACATGCCCTCGTCCGTAACAGGCTTCAGGATGCCCTTTCCCAGTTCGACAAAGCCATAGAACTCGACTCCACCTTTGCACAGGCGCATCTGGCACGGGGACAGGTATACTGGCGACAGCACCAATACGAGCAGGCGCTACCCAGCCTCAGCCGCGCCATAGAACTCGACCCCCATCTCAGCTGGGGTTATTATCTGCGGGGAGCCAGCCTGATCGGGCTCGAACGGTACGAGCAAAGCCTCGCTGACTTCGAGCATTTCCTCGCTTCGGACAAAGCCGAAGACGACGACCGGGTACGAGCGCATCGCTGGCGCGGTATTGCTCTTTTGAACCTGGAGCGGCCCCACGATGCCATCGCCGAATTTACGGCCTGCATCCGCATCCAGCCAGACCTGGCCTTCCATCGCAAAGAGCGAGCACACATCTATGAAGCACTGGGGCAACTCGACAAGGCCATCGCCGATTACCATGCGTATATGGCCCGGACCAACCCAGATACGGACGACGCCCAAGAAGTACAGCAACGGCTCGACAGCCTACGTGTTTTGCTGTAATCCTCTCCCTTTTTTTGCACCTGTTGCCTAAACCGGACCAGTTCTTGGAAGAGATGAAATCACCTTTCTATCTCACTCACGCCAAGCCCTGGATTTCGCCGTATGGGACAACAGCAACTGCTTGTACTCATCCTCAGCATTGTACTCGTGGCCGGTGTGGTGGTGGCCGGTGCCCATGCCTTCGAAGGCGACCATTCGTCCGAAAATCGCGGATTGGTGTTCCAGGAGGCCCTTTCTATCGTGCACGCCGTTCAGGAATGGAAGCAGCAGGATTACTTCCTCGGGGGCGGTCATGGCGTCCAGGGCTTCGACCGGGTCCATTTTGGCTCGCTCGGCTACTCGTACACGCTGCTCTCAAATCGAGTCCACAAATCGGACGTTGCGTGCTATATTCTGAGAAATACAGGCCCCCGACACGACGCCGAATTGGTTATTTTTGCACCCTCCTGTTCCAAACGCGATTTCGTAGCCCGCGTCATTATCAGCGGTACCGGCCCCGGCGACCTGGTGTGGCATGCTGAGTAGCATCAGTGTGTAGCACAAAACAGCGCTGGCTTCCAGCAGCAGGAAAACATACCCACACAAGAAGCGTTAGCATTGCATCTTTTCGCATGCACTACGCTTTCCGGCACTATGCCTTTCAGCATGTCTATCGATGCCGATCAGGGCATCACGCGGGTGTGGTTCGACGGAGCAGTGACCGGGCGCACCATTATTGCTGCCACCAACGAGTTGGTGGTGCAATCTGCCTTCGGGGAGGATATGGATCAGCTATGGGTCTTCCTTGAGGTTACCTCGCTCGACATCTCTCCCGAAGATATGGAGGCGATGGTCGCCCACGATACAGGACTCGTCGAGGAAGGCGTGATGGGGCAGGTAAAAGTTGCGATCGTGGTTACGGATACGCTTCGCCACATCGCTGCGCGCCTGTACCAGAAGCAGATGGAACCCTCAGGGCAGGAAGTGCGCCTCTTCATGCGAGAAAGTGCGGCTGAAGCCTGGTTGCGCGAGAATCAATCGTGACCTACCCCGGCGTTCTCCTGCCCCTGGGCTTAGGTAAACACCCCTGTTGCCGGTGTAGTGCTTGATATCAGCACTTCGTGCAAAGCAGGGTATCCGAACATGAAGTATGCTATCCTATCGAAGGGCGCGTTGGTCGTGCTCGCGTGTCTCCTGGCGGCGTGCAACACCGTGTTGCTTACGTCGACGTTTAACGACGATGATCCGCTGTTCCTCGTCCAAAAACCCGTTGATGGCGAGCGTATGGTCATGGAAGCACTCTACGAAGGCTCGGTCGTTGAAGTAGAGGGCTGCCTGCGGCTGGGCGATGAGCCCGACAGCCATACCGTGGTGTGGCCCCCTGCCTTTTCGCTCTCCACACAGGACGACGCACAGGTAGTGCTTGACGACGAAGGACACGCCGTTGGCCGTATTGGAGACTTTTTCCGGCTGGGTGGGGGCGAGGTGCCAACGCTGTGGGAAAACGGCCTCGTGGACGAAGTCGCCCGGACCGCCGCGCTGGATCAGTGCCCCGGTCGCTACTGGTTGGTCGGAGATGTGCTTCAACGGTAAGGGCTGGCAGACTTCAATCTTTCATTTCCTCAACCCTATCAGCCGATGGCAGGCGAACGGTGAAGGTGGTCCCGATGTCCTTCTGACTCTCGACCTCAATAGTGCCCTGCATGCGTTCTACCAGTCGCTTCGCTATCGAGAGCCCCAGGCCCGTCCCCTCGTAGCTCCGCGTTAATCCTACCGACTCCTGCTGGAACTCATCGAAGAGCCTGTCCCGAAACGTATCGCTGATGCCGATGCCCGTATCTACCACCTCGATCCAGATGTGCCCAGTTCCTTTGCCCATCCGGATGGTCACGCCGCCCTTCTGGGTAAACTTAATTCCGTTGCTGATCAGGTTCGTGAGGATGCGCGAGAAAGCGCCTTTATCCAGCCTGGCGAAGAGTTGTGGTGTTGCTGGCTCCAGGCGAAGGTAGAGCTTCTGATCGCGGGTCTGTCGTTCAAAAATGGGCAGTAGCTGCTGAATCTGCTGCACAACGTCGAAATACTCAGGGGCCAGCTGCATCGACCCGCTTTCGAGCCGGGCGAGGTCGAGCACGGAGTTGAGCGTCTCCTTCAGGCGCTTGCCGCTTTGCCCGATGATCTCAGCATACTCGCGCACCTCACCGCCTGCCTCGTCTGCAATGATCTCGGCAAATCCGAGAATACCCGCGAGTGGCGTTCGAATCTCGTGGCTCATGTTCGTCAGGAAGGCCGACTTGAGCCGGGCCATTTCCTCGGCTTCCTGTTTGGCTTTAAGTAGTGCTTCCTCTGCTTGCTTTTGCTCGGTGATATCGAGCATGAGGCCCGCCATGATGACTCTGTCTCCCTGCCGTTCCACAATCCGGACGATGTCGCGTAGCCATACCACCTGCCCGTCGGC
>DATGCC010000326.1:0-2505 GCA_035312345.1 Rhodothermales bacterium | reverse complement strand
CCCATCACCAGCCCCGCCCCCCCTGCAATAATAATGGCTGAAATCTCCAGCGTGCCGTGGATGTAGACGACTAGCAGCGACTTGAACAGCAAACCTTGCTGGAAAAACAGGGTGTGGAAAGCACCGAGCATGATACCATTGGAGAGCAGAATATAGGCCGTTCCGAACGAGGCAAGCAGGCCCATCGCAAAGGCCAAAAACGAGACCCGCACGTTGTTGAACGTGATTGCCAGAAACATGTCGAGTTCGTGGGCCTGCTTGTACACCGCCATCGGATCGCCCTTTTCAATGTTTTCAAGCGTCATGTTGACATAGGCGTCGCCCAGGATGAGCCGCACAAACCCTGCATCGCCCTGCGCCGACACAACACCGATCCCCACAGCAATGCTAAAGAGCATGAGCGAGATCAACAAGGCCCGCCGCGAGGCCCAGACAGCCAGCGGCACCTCGGTCCTCCAGAAGGTCAAAAACCGGCTGCTTTCTTCGCGCTTATTGCGATAGATGGCCTTGTGGATATCTGCCGCGAGGTCATTCAAGTACTGCGTCGTCTTGCTGCCTGGATAGAACGTTTTGGCATACGACAGGTCGTCCGTGACCTCTACGAACAGATCAGCCAGCCGATCAGGATCGGCGGTCTTCCCACTCCGCAGCAGGGCCTCGAACTGCTTCCACTTCTCTGCATTCTGCCGTAGGAAAGCGACTTCTTGCATGTTCGGCTAGGAATGAGGATTAAGCGAATAGGAAAATAGTGAATGGGTAAGGTACAGAATCCCTATTTTCCAAATTCCATTTTCCAATACCCAGACAGTATGGAAAACGTACGTATCCAGACAGCACAGAACGTTGAGATTGACTTTGCGGTGGCAGGTCTCGGCGACCGGGTCATCGCGGCCATGATCGACTACTTTATCCTTTTTTGCTACCTCGTTGCGGCAAGCATCGGGGCAGCGGCGGGTGAATCGATGGCGCTCTCGGTGGTCCTGTTTATGCCGTATTTCGTGTACTTTCTCGTCTGCGAGGTTTTGTTCGATGGACAAAGTATCGGCAAAAAAGCATTCGATCTCAAAGTGGCGCGGCTTGATGGCAGCCAGCCTACCCTCGGCAACTATGTGCTCCGCTGGCTCCTCCGTTTCATCGACATCGACATAAGCTTCGGGATGATCGGTTTCGTGGCGGTGCTCATCAGTGGGAAGGGGCAGCGACTGGGCGATATGGCGGCAGGCACCACCGTTGTCAAGATCAAACCGCGCGTGAACCTGCGCGACACCCTGTTCACCCGCCTCGAAGACGACTACACGCCCACGTTTTATCAGGTTGAAGTGCTCGAAGACCAGGACATCGCCACGGCGAAGGAGGTGATGAATACGCTGATTCACGAAAGCCGCTCGCACACGACGCATCAACTCGGCGAGAAGATCAAAACGGCTCTTGAGCGCAAGATGCAACTTCCCCCCTCCGACCTCTCGCCCCTCGATTTCCTGCGTACCGTTGTCAAAGACTACAACGCGGTAAAAGGCAAAGTCTGAGACGGACGAAGGTCAACTTGAGAAGGGCGAAGTTGATTGAGGAAAGGTGGTTTGAGTGGATGGTGGATAGCTTGAAGCCCTCGTTTTTTTCCATCCACTGTCCACCATTCCTGCGTCAGGACTCCAACGCTTCCTTCAACAAGGGCTCCTGCGCGGCAGCGAGAATCGCTTCCAGAAAAGCATCCAGCGGCTTCTCGACATTCCAATGGACAGAAAGCGCACTGTCGCGGTGGACGTAGAGCCAGTGGGCCAGCAGCCGTATCTCTTCTACCTCCTTCTTGAAATACCGCTCGGGGCGCGGCTGGTCGGGATCGAAATGGACGGCGAGGCGCTCGCGGAGTTGCGCTACCTCCTCGGGTGTCGGCGGCTCTGACAGCGTGACGGTATCGACGTGGCGACCGAAACGGACGAGGTAGCCCTGCCGAGTCTCCGGCAGCACGCCAGGCAGCACGAGGACGGCGTTGTGTTCTAGCACCGGGGCAGCAATGGCTTCCTGCTTGGCACTCATCCGTCCCAGCCGCCGCAGCCAATCCCGATACTCGGCGGCCTGCTCGAAGTCCATCTCGGCGGCAGCGGCTTTCATGCGTGCTTCGATCTCGTCCAGCACCGAACGGTCTTGCCCCGTCAGAAACGCACGGACGCGCTCCACCTCGGCATCATAGGTCAGGGCTGCCTCTTCATCCACGCAGGGCGCGGTGCAGCGACCGATACCGCCGTAGAGACAGCGGCGACCCAGCCGGAAGGTGTCATCGTCGCACTCGCGCAGCAGGAAAAACTGGTTGATGACATCGACGACGAGTTCAGCGTGGCGTCGTCCGCTCATTGGGCCGAAATACTCCGCACCATCGTCAAGCAGGTACGAACTCAGCGTGATGCGCGGGATATCGTGCATCACATCCAACCGGATGAAGGGCCGGTTTCGGTAACGCCGCAGCGCCCGGTTGAAGCGCGGCTTGTGTTCTTTGATGAGGCGCGATTC
>DATGCC010000325.1:0-6467 GCA_035312345.1 Rhodothermales bacterium | reverse complement strand
CGATTTTATGGTGAAGCGGGCTCTGGCCGAGGACATCGATCTCTTCCTCTTCTGCGGCGACGCCTACCGCACTGCCGACCCGACGCCCACCCAGCAGCGCACCTTCGCCGAGTGCCTCAAGCCGATCTCCGATGCCGGGATTCCCATCGTGATGATCACCGGCAACCACGACCATCCCGTCTCCTTTGGCAAAGCGTCGGCCATCGACATTTTCAGCTATATCAGCGGCGAGGTACACCTCTTTCGCAAACCGGCGAAGGCGGTAATTCAGACCAAGAGCGGCCCGCTGCAACTGGTAGCGATGCCGTGGCCTATTCGCAGCATCTTGCTCTCGAAAGGGGACCACCGCAAGAAATCGCCCAACGAGATCCGCGAGATCATCGAGCAACTCTACGTCAACTACATCGATACGGCCGTGAAAAACCTCGACCCGGCGCTGCCGACGGTGCTGGCCGGGCATTTCAGCATCCAGGGAAGTGAACTGTCGGGGTCGGAGCGTACGAGCCTCATCGCGCACGAGCCGAAGTTTACGCCGGGCCAGCTTACCCCCGCACCCATCGACTACGTGGCATTGGGGCACATTCATCGCTTCCAGAACCGCAACCGCCACGAAAAACCCGACGAGAAGCGCGTCGTTCATGCCGAGGTGCCACCCGTCGTCTATTGCAGCAGCCTGGAACGCATCTCGTTCAAAGAAGCCGATGACCACAAAGGCTTTGTAATCGTGGAAATCGATACCGAGGACGGGGAAAAGAAAACGTCCTATGAATTCGTCGATACCCCGGCGCGGCGTTTTATCACCATCCAGACCGACGCCCGCGAAGCCGTTGACCCGACCGAAAGGATTTTAAAAGGTATCGCTGCAAAGGAAAAAGATATCGCCGACAGCATGGTCCGTGTGCGTTATCACATCGAAGAGGCGCAGGTGGCACAGGTCGATACGCACCGTATCCGCGCGGCCCTGAAAGACGCCTTCGTCATCGCCTCCATCGAGCGCACGGTCGATCCCGTCGAACGCCAGCGCAACACCTCGGTGACCCGCGAGGCAAGCCTGCAAGATGCCCTCACGAGCTACATCAGCCAGCACGAAAATCTGGCCTCTATTAAGGACGATCTGCTGGAAGCAGCCCTCACGCTCGAAGCCGAATACGATGCCCGCCGCCGTGAAGAAGCTTAAACGGCTTGCATTTGATTGCCAAAAAATGAATGATAGGGTATGCACGCATGCCCTTCTGCGTGTATATTCCATGCAACGGTGCATAGTTGATCGTGGAAGACGACCTGTTGCCTCCCGCATCTACCATCTACCTTTCCTCATTCCTTTTCTTTTTCAATGAACGTCGAAGACCTCACCGTGATGGTGCCGCGTAGGGATAACGTGACCATCGAGGAAGAGCCCGTGGCTGTGTGGCCACTCGTAGAAGCAGCCCTGAACCTGATCGAAGCGGACGTGACCACCCGCGAAGCGGCCCGCGCCGCCCTTCCCTATAGCGATGGCTGTGTGGTGCTCGCCAACTACCTCAACAGCGAGGCCAAGCGTGTCCACCGCATGGATTACCACTTCAAGGTGCCGCTCATCGCACTGGCTGCCCAACTCGCCCGCGAAGATGGTGGAGCAGATTCCATCTACGACCCAGAAGAAGGCGCGATCTACTTCGAGACCGACCTGTCGCAGTATTCCTTCCACGTCTTCAAAGACTGGACGGTGGAATGGGGAAAAGTGGCCGATGAGGTGATTCGCCATTATGAGTGGAGCGGCATCGAGAACCAGACGTGGGCGCTGGATCGCCTGCTCGACTACCTCGATTACGGAGGCTCTCTCTCTTTTGGCGGCGAAGAGCCGGAAGAGGACGAAGTTTAGGCCGTGGAAGTGTGGGAGCGTGTATTCTTATCCAGATTCTCCCAGTCACCCCTACTCAATTCATCTGAGGATCGTCGGGGAAGTTCGAGAGCAGGGCATAGTCGCCGCCCATGCGCCGGAGGACGGTGCGCCAGAGCGTAACCGGGTCGTCGGGAAAGATGAGGGAGTCATTGGCGTAGGCCAGAAACCAGCCGCCCGCGTCGATCTCTTCTTGCAACTGACCGGGAGACCAGCCTGCATAGCCGAGAAAAAAGCGGAGGTCGTGCGTTGTAGCCGTCTCGGTCTGGACCAGCAACTTGATAGCCTCGAAGTCCCCGCCCCAGTGAACACCATCCAGAACAGGAATGGCATCAGCAATGTACTCGCTGTGGCGGTGCAGGAAGTGCAGCGTGTTTTGCTGAACTGGCCCGCCGAGGGAGACCATATCGTCGCCACCGAGGTCTTCCACCACTTCGCTCAAATTCAGCGTCAGCGGCCGGTTGAGAATCAGGCCGAAGCTTCCTTCCGGGCTGTGCTCACAGAGCAGCACCACCGTGCGCCGGAAGTTGGGATCCTCCATCAGCGGCGGAGCGACAAGCAACATCCCCGGAGTGGGTTCGAGATCAGAATCTGCCATCGAAAGAGGAACGTGGAAAGATCAATCCATCAGGCGGGTGTACGGGTTTTCTCGCGCAATAGGGCACGGTGAGCCCCGCACCACCAGTCAGCATCGCGGGTAATATTGGTCACGGTGACGCCGCTAAAATGCGGAAACAGACTGAGCAGGAGCGGCGGCACGGCCTCCCACTGGTTGGTACGGATAAGTTTCGTTAACGCTCTGGCTGCCGTGCGGGCCCAGCGCCACTTCTCGCGGAGGGCTTCTGCCTTTTTCCAGTAGTTGCGCTCGTCCCAGGCATGGGCACTTTCGTCAATGGTCTGGTAGATACCGCGCAGGTTGAAGACAAAAAACGCCGCCATATCTTTGGCTTCCTCGTCAAAAGCAGGACGCTGGGCGAGCAGGCGCAACACTTCGGCACACGAGCGCATATGCGCGTGGCGTTTCTTAGCAGGGGTTTCTCCGGTTTGAATCAGACGGGCCATCGGGAAAAGGGTTTTTCAGGTTGCAGGTTTTTCAGGTTACAGGTTTAGAAATTTTGTTGCCATGAAGAAACTTGTAACCTGATAACCTGAAGGCTTGCGCAGCAAGCCAACCTGCAACCCATCATTTCACCAACACCATGCGGTGCGTCTGCTGCTGCCCGTTGGCTTCCAGCGTGTAGAAATACATCCCGCTCGACCAGCGACGCGCATCGACCTGCACCTGATGTGTGCCCGCCGGCTGCACCCCGTCGATCAGCACCGCCACCTCGCGGCCCAGCACATCGTAGACGGCCAGGCGCACGGGCGCGGTCTGCGGCAGGGCAAAGGCGATGGTCGTGGTAGGGTTGAAGGGGTTGGGGTAGTTCTGCGAAAGGGCGATGCGCTCGGGCACCTCGTCTGCATCCTCGCTGGCTACCGTTTCATCACGCGAGAACGTGGCGCGGATCGGCAGCACACGGTCGGCAAGACTCAGACCCGTGACCTGGGAAGACAAATCGGCGAAGACCCGCCAGCCGCTCTGGCCCTCGTAGAAATCCGGCGAGAACAGGAAAGCAACGCTGTCTACGTCTACCTGAGGATCATACTCCGTGACCCCCATCACAAGGTAATTGTCATCATCGCCCATGTTGGAAAGGCCGATGTAGAACGTATCCGGTAGAGTCGCTAGTTCATCTTGATAAAATTGTAGCGTGTCTAGTTCAAGAAAATTGAGCTGCCCATTGGTTCCATTGGCGCGGGAGTCCTCAAGATCAAGTCCGAAGAGTTCGGCACCGGGGAGGCTATCGGCGTGGGCCCAGATGCTGAGCCGAAAGTTGCGGACGATGGAATCGGGGACGGTGGAGCCTGCAAAATCGTTCAGGTAATAGGGTGCCACTGCAACGCTGATGAGGGTGCCGTCTTCGGGTTTAACGAAGCGGTTGGCCTGACGCGCTTCGGCTCCTACGTCGTAGGCCTCTGGACGCGAGATCTGGTCATCCAGCACGGAGGGTACGCTGCCCGTATCATACGTGATGGTGGTGTCGGCCAATGACAGTGGATGCACCGTCGGGGCGGCAGTTAGTGATGCCGCCCGTTCCACCAGCGATCCCGCCAGCGGCAGCGCCTGCTCCTCCTGCGCCGTCGCCGTGCTTGCCACGAACAACAGTATCAGTACTATGGGAAGCCACTTCATAAACTGCATTGGTTTCAGGTTAGTAGGTTACAGGTCTACCAGGTTAGCAGGTTTTGATGATTGAAAGAAACCTGCTAACCTGCAACCTGCCAACCTGTACCTATTTAACAAGCACCATGCGCTGCGTCTGCTGCTGCCCGTTGGCTTCCAGCGTGTAGAAATACATCCCGCTCGACCAGCGACGCGCATCGATCTGCACCTGATGCGTGCCCGCCGGCTGCACCCCGTCGACCAGCACCGCCACCTCGCGGCCCAGCACATCGTAGACGGCCAGGCGCACGGGCGCGGTCTGCGGCAGGGCAAAGGCGATGGTCGTGGTGGGGTTGAAGGGGTTCGGGTAGTTCTGCGAAAGGGCGATGCGCTCAGGCACCTCGGCCTCGTCTTCGTTAGCTACAGGCCCCGTCGGCACGAGGAAAGATGCACGAATAGGCAGCGTCAAGCCGTCAAACTCAACCCGCTCCGTTTGCCCGTCGGGCGTATATCCCAGATCCCACAACTGTCGCCATGTCCCATCCAACAAAACAAACGAGTTGTTTTCGTCGACATTCGACACAGACATTGCCAGGATCAGATGATTCTGATCCGCTCCTCGGTTTGCCATACCTATAAAAATGGTATCGGGCAAATTAGATAGTTGTGCCTGATAATCGGCCAGATCTATCTCTGGTGAAAAATTGAACGTGGTGATCTCATTGCCAGGCGGATCAGGGATCTCCAGCGAGAAAATGACATCGCCAGGGAACCCATTCTCATCACTTCCCCAGACGGTAAGGATGTAGTCGCGAGATGATGTAGGTAAGGCCTCGTCAAAAACATCCTCGAAATAGGGTGCAATAGCGACTTTGCTTAACACAGCATGGGGGGACACTACGAAGCGCGTAGCCTGCATGGTTTCAGCGCCCAGGCCCGTGAACACGGGGAAATCATCAGCAATAGTGCCATCATCAAAAACGAATGATTCCTCCTGGAAGCTTTGCTCAATGAGCCAGTCAGCAGACAGCGTCAAATTGACATTAGGGCCAACAATGCTGTTGTTCACCATCACGAGCACGATGCGGTCGTAATCCCCCGCAAAGGTAGTCTGGCCCAGGTCTACCGTGCGCGCTTCAAAGCTCCCATTCTGAACAAGCAGCGCCGTGGTACTCAGGCCAGACACGCCACTGCCTCCTTCGAGCAAAACTGCGAGGTCCGTGACCTGATCCCAGGCGTAATATTGCACAGCACCGGGCAAAATGGAAAGCGACGTGGCCGGGGTTTCGGTAGCCACGCGCGCATCGAACACCGCTGTTGGCGTAGCCTGCACGCTGGTCCGTTGCGAGATGGTGTACCCGTAGCGCGGATCCAGGCTGGTGTCGTTGACAAAGTTAGCGATGTGGAAATCCACCAGCAGGTCTTCCAGGGAAAAAGCGGCATTGGCTGCTGTCAGGGCATCGCGGTATCCATCTGCTCCGAAGGCGGGCTCGCGGGTGATAGCTCCGGTCTCAAACACGCCAATACGCTCGGCGATGTAGCTGGTAAACAAGCCACCGCGCTGATAGTCATCCCCGACCAGAGCGCTGCTATTGCCCGACCACCGCAACAGGTTCACATTGTATTTCAGCGGCTCATTCAAATACCGAATCGTCCGGCCATTGTACCCGTTTGCCACTTCGGCCCACTCGGCCAGCCCCTCATTCACCCAGGTATCCTCATTGGTGTCATAGTTCAGATGGATCAGGTGCTGGTATTCGTGCGCCGCAGTCTCACCCAGCAACTCGATGCCTCTGCTGGTCAGGCTCGGATTGGTATCCAGATACAGAATGTCGCGGCTGTTACCGCCACGTCCGGGCAGGTCACTGGGCGAGATGAAGCCCACCACATATCCACCACCAACTCCAGGATCATACCCATCGCGAACATCCACGAGGAGAATGTCTGATTTGCCGTCGCCATCTACGTTCGGCGGCTGCCCGAAGATCTGTTCATCGTTGACGATCACGCCTTCATTGGGATTGATAGAGCCCGCCGGGGTCTGATTGCCCATCGCATTTACGACCTCATCGACTACTTCATCACTCACGTTGCCGTTGTCCAATTCAGCCAATTCCACCCACACCAGGAACCGATCTTCTTCGGCCATGAGCTTGAAGTCGATATTCTCGAACATATTCTCCTCAATATTGACCACCTTGAAGGTCATGGTATCGCCGATGGCCGCCGTGCTTTTGTTCACGGGCGGTTGCCAGCCCTGTGCTTTAAGCTCACGGAAAGCGGCACGGGCAGCAAGGCCCTCGGGACTGTTCATCAGTTGATCGGTGATGTGCAACACCTGCGGCGACTGATCGGCTTTGGCCGCCTGCTCCAGGCTACGCGGCA
>DATGCC010000324.1:0-14140 GCA_035312345.1 Rhodothermales bacterium | reverse complement strand
CTCTTCGAGGGCGTGGTCTCCGAGGGTACGTCACGGACGATGCAGATCGACGGCAGTGCGCTGCAGAGCGGTACGTACCTCGTTCGTGTGCAGGGCGAGTTGTTCGTGAATACGCAGACGATTACGCTGGTGAAGTAGCCGGCCAAAACTTAACGATAGCCTGACTGCCCAGGGCACCCCCCGCTGTTGCGAAAGCAGCGCGCAACAGCCGAGCAGCCGGTCGATCCCCAGTGGACTGACCGGCTGCTCCCTTTTTTATAGCCTTGTCTGTGCTCGCCTATTTGAGCAACGTAATGGCCTGGCTCGTAACGAAGCGCTCGCCCATGACGCGCACCATGTAGGTGCCACTGGGCAGCCCGGACGCATCGAAGCGGAACGCCTGCGTGTGCTGGGCTTCCATCTCGCCTCGATGCAACACAGCAACCTTGCGGCCTAGCATGCTGTACACGGCGATCTCTACTTCCTGCGCCTGTGCCACCGAGACAGAGAAAGAAGTCTCAGGATTAAAGGGATTGGGATACGCTGCCGAGAGGCGGAATGCATCAGGCAAGCCCACCGCTACTTCCACCTCGGGGCTGTACTCGAAGGTACCGTCATAATCAATCTGCTTGAGCCGGAAGCGATAGGTGCCCGGCAGCAATCCATCCTGGCGATAGCTGTAGGTTTGCGCCGTCTCAGTCGTGCCATACCCATCGATCCAGGAGGCAACCTGCCAGGTCGATTCGATGTCGGAGAGGAATTGCACCTCGAAGCCTGCGTTGTTGGTTTCGGAAGCCGTCTCCCACAGAAGTAGCACCGTGTCTCCGTCGAGTTGGGCATCGAATGAGGTGAGTTCGACGGGCAACACCTGCCCGCCATCCGAGTTGGCCATGCCAGGCGTGCCCAACGGCAAGATGGCAGCCTGCGCATCGGCAGACGGGTTGGAGTTCATGGTGAAGCCCATGGCCCCCTGCCCCGCTTCATCGCCGACAGACCGGGTGGTGCGTCCAGTCGGGCATTCGCTGGAGCTACCTCCGTCGTCGTACTGATAATCGAAGATTTCCTCGCCACCGTTGTCCTTCAAGACAATGAGGCCGTTCCCATCGGGCAGCCTGTCATCACCTCCGCTAAAGGTCTGATCCACATTCTGCAACGCGCTGGATGCTCCGCCCATGAGGAAGATGCCAAACTCCTGGTAGTCATTCGCCAGCGTAAAGCTGTTGATGGTCTGCGTCGATTGCAGCGAAGCTGTGCCGTTCGAGCAGGAGTAGATGTCGATCTGATAGTTGCTGAGGCTGGTGCCCGGCGGCCCAACGATCTCAATGTACTCGTCATCCTGCGGCGACCCGCCATAGGCATTGACCTCGTTCACCCAAATGGGCGAAGGCTCGGGTGCAGGCGGCGGGGGTCCCAAGGGGGGCATATTGTTCGAGCCTGTACCAGTGGGATCCAGGAAGTCCGACAGTCGCTCACCCTCAGCACCGGCATCCCAGTTGTACGACAACTTGGGAAACAGAACGACGGCTTCATTATCGTCGCCGTCCGGTCCGCTACACTCATCTTTCATCTGTAACGCAGCCCGCACGAGCCCCACAACCTGCTGATTCTGGTTGAAGAGCGGCGATCCCGACGACCCTACTTCGACCGTGCCATGATCAAATTGCCCGAGCCAGTGGGTCGTGCCATAGTGATCAATGGGGTCATCATCTATCGTTATTTTTTTGAGGTCCCGTTGGGGATGCCCGACGACCATGCCGCTGGTGGGGCGGGTGCCTGAAGAGGTACTTCCCTCATCAGCGATGGACCAACCCGCAAAATGCACATCGTACTCAGACGGAATGGGCTCCAATAGTTCGAGCAGGACGTAATCGTTGTAGCCCCCCATGGCTGCCCGTACCACGGCACCCTGCATCGTGTCGTCAGATGTCGGCGGCTGCGGGTTCGAGCAATCGTCTACCTGATCGTTGAAATAAAACGTCCAGTTCACCGTCTCCCCTACTGACGGGCTGCCACAGTGATAAGCAGTCAGGATGTATGGCTTGTGATCCTGGTTCGTGTTGTTGACAACGACGCCCGTACATCCATTGCTGATGCGCACGGTCGCGTTGATAGCGTCGGTCCACCCCGAGGAAGCCTCGCAGGCATTGATCCGGCACGCCGATGGCGACACCTGCTCCATAGCTCCAGCTGCTTTGGCTCCACTCAGCCAGTAGGCTGGGACGTCCCCTTCTGGCTTGAACCACATCGGGGCAGCGCTCGGCACAGGCTTCTGCGGCAAAATGACCGGCGACGTAGAGGACGCGGGCGTGAAAAGAAGGTCAGGTCCAGTGCGAGATTGCGCCTGGAGGAGGTAGGGGCTAAAGCTAGCTACAGCTAAGAAGACTACACATAAGGTAGGCAGTACAGAGGTTTTGAAATACGGCATGTTTTCGTGTTGCTGGTGGGGGGTGGCGACTCTCGAAGAGCAGGGGGGAACTGCATTTTGGCTGCTGCCTGTGGCAGGCATACCTTAACATGCGCCTCTTTTGGGGATCAACTGATGTGCCATGCCAAACACCATCAGGTCCCCTAGCCACCGTCTACCGTCTACAGATTCCCCTCCCTCCCCCCTATCCGTTGGATGACAGAGCCACCCTGACAGGGATTTAGGCTATAAAATGTCCCATCTCAGGCGGCTGAGGCTAGATTTGCAGGGAAGCCAACCACCTGTCTCTCTTGGGAATATCACGACTTGAACCCGTTACCTAAGCTTCACGAAAAAATTTGAACGCTTCCTGTGGGTGTTTTCACCTGGAACAGAATGGGTAGTTTGGTAACGCCCGAACATTACAATACTACCGACACGTTTCGATTATTACATGTCTAACGCATGTTTAAAAGAGATTATTAAGACTCATTATGTCTGCATAGCACAATGCCTCATGTGCCAAATGGCTCATTTCATATGCAACAATACCCTATAAAACGCTATCAACAGGTATATGCAAAAAAATGTCAGTAACCTATCGCATCGCACATATAGACATGTCCATTCTTATGCAGACACAATCATTCTGAATGCCCGACTACCACGGGTATGGGTACAAACGTGGTGGCTCCGGTAGGGATGGTAGCTATGTCGGGCGGCAGATTGATGGTGGGCAGGGTGAGCGCACCTGCTTCATCTGGAGGGATAGAATTGGGCTCGGCCCAGAGGGTACCGTCGTAGGTTTCCATCACGACATGGTCGCCGGCGCGCCCACGTACATACGAGCCATTGAGCGGCACCTTGCCGAAGGGTGTATCGAGCACATATTTGGGAATCGCGAACCCGGTCGTGCGTCCCTGGAGCGCTTTCATCAACGCCATGCCCTTCTCGATGGAGGTGCGGAAGTGTGCCGTGCCGCCGATGAGTTGCGCTTGATATAAATAGTAGGGCCGCACCCGCATCCGCACCAGTCCCTCACACAACGCTTTGAGCGTTTCTGCGTCGTCATTAACGCCGCGCAGGAGCACCGTCTGGTTGCCCACGGGCACCCCGGCCCGGCTCAATCGGTCGAGGGCTTCGGCGGCCTCGTCGGTGAGTTCTTTGGGATGGTTGAAATGGGTGTTGAGCCACACCGGATGGTGACGCGCCAGCACCTCGCACAGCGCGTCGGTGATGCGAAATGGTAGTTTCACCGGCATCCGCGAGCCAATGCGCAGGATTTCAATATGCGGAATAGCGCGCAGGCTGCCCAGCAACCAGTCGAGATGGGCTTCATTGAACGTCAGCGGGTCGCCCCCGGTGAGCAGCACATCGCGGATCTCAGGATGGGCGGCGAGGTAGTCGATGGCGGCTTGCAGTTCGTCCTTTTTCAGAAAGAAGTCGGCATCGCCCACCATGCGCTTGCGCAGGCAGTATCGGCAATAGATGGCACATTCCGCTGTCACGCAAAACGCCACCCGGTCCCGGTAGTTGTGGATGAGATTCTTGACGGGCGAGTGCGCGACTTCCTCCAGCGGGTCGACCACACCGACGATGTCAGGCTCCATCTCGCTCATGCGCGGCACCACCTGCTGACGAATCGGGCAGGTGGGATTGTCAGGATCCATCAGCGAGGCATAGTACGGCGTGATGTTCCAGCGAAAGATGCCTTTGGTTGCCTCGATTGCACGCCGTTCGTCATCCGTGGGCCGGATCCACTCGCGCAATGCCTCGGGGCTGTGCACCCGGTTTTGCATCTGCCAGCGCCAGTCTTTCCACTGCGGATGTTGGATTTGAGCTTGCGGAGTGACGGGCATGTCGTTACGGGTCATTATCGTTTATCGGAATCCCAGCCGCCGAAAGCCACGGGCTAGCACCTCGGCGAGGAAGTCGGCATAGGACTGCCCGACTAATTCGGCAACGATGGCGAACGTTCCATCCGGCGCGAAGGTCGGCAAGGGGTTGATCTCCAGAAACCAGGGCTCGCCCTCGGCATCCACGCGGAAGTCGATGCGGGCGAAGTCTTTGCAATCGAGTTTGTGGTAGATGGCGAGGGCATGCGCCTGCAACGTCTTTTCGAGGGCCGGCTCGAGCGATCCGCCGAGGATATAATCCCAATCCTGCTGTGGCAACCCGCGATGCTCCAGGGCATGCAGACCAATGCGGGTCGTTGCCTCCACTGCCCGCTGCATGACAGGCAGCGCCTCCGCCGGATCGTTGCCGATAACCGCCACCGTAAACTCGCCGCCGCCTTCGACAAAGGTCTCCACGAGCGCATCCTGCCGGTAGGTGGCTGTCACCTGGTCCACCTGCGCCCGCAGGGCTTTCACGGAGGTCACCTTGCTCTCGGCGGTGATGCCCTTGGACGTCCCTTCATAACGCGGCTTTACAAACAAAGGGAAGGCGGGCAGATTGTCCGCCTCAACATCCTGTGCAGAAGTATACACACGGTAGGCAGGCGTGGGTACGGCAGCGGCTATGGCGAGGTCTTTGGTCCACGCCTTGTCGAGACTGAGGGAGAGGGTTAATGCGTCGGAGCCGAGGAAAGGAATGCCTGCCATTTCGAGCAGAATGGGCGCATAGGCTTCCCGGTTGCGGCTCCGTGCTCCTTCTGCAATGCTGATAGCTGCGTCGATCTCCAGCGAAGGAAGGACGCTGAGGAGGTCGCGAGCCGTCCCGATGGAGACCGGTGTATGGCCCAGCGCCAGCAACGCATCAGCCAGCACTTCCACGGTTTCTTCCGGCTCGTATTCTGCATCAGCATCGGGCGGATCGTCTGGCCGCCACGGGTAGGCATCGAAAACGTCGTAGATAAGTCCTACATGCATATGGACTGAACGTATTGCATAAAAGGGACAGGCAGCGATGGGATCAGCACACGTTACGTGATAAGCCTCTTCACCACGCCTTCTCGGCTGTGAGGATATCGCTACAACTGCACACCTGCTCAAACTGGATCCGTGCGCCTGCGTTATTGCTTTCTTCCTCCAACATGCTGGTAGGTCCCATGAACGCGCAGCAGAAAGCCCTGATTGTTCGATGTAATGCCCACACGACCCATGGCCTCAATGATCTCAACCAGCACCTCAGCCAGGGCTGGCGGGTGCGCCATGTACAACCCATGGGCGCGTCAAGCATGACCTCCCAAACCCAGGAAGCCGCCCCCCACTTTGCCTCTCTGGTCGTGATCGAGCATGCAGGGGAAGCAGCAGAGACGGCAACGCTGGAAGCGGAAGAATCGCTCGAAGACATGATTGAGGACCTTGTCGAAGGCGATGGCTCTAGCGTGGAGGTTGAAGAAGGCATCGACCTGGGAGAGAAAGGTTCATCGCCCTCCTAGGGACGCGGAATCAGCAGCAAGTCAGTCTGCCGCCCGTCAATGTACCACGTTGAGGTGCCCTCGAAATAGGCGTCTTCTTCGAGCATGATGCGGATTTCCTTGCCATCCCATTCCGGCACAGGCACCGCTGCGTTCAGTTCGATGGAATAGGCTGTGTTTGGATAGAGCGGATAGTCGCCACGACCGGGCACACCGCCTTGTTGATCCCAGAGGCCGATCGTCGGGCCAGCGCCGTGGCCGTGGAAACCGATGGGATGGGTGTAAATCGTCGCCTTGATGTCTTCCTGCCGGGCCTGATCGAGTGCTGCTTTTAGGATTTCGTTGCCTGTTCGCTCCGCCACAAATGCGTCGGTCAGGATATCTTGCAGGCGGTTGCCGATGGCTAGCGCATCGCGGAGCCCCTGCGGCGCGTCGGTTTCGCCAGGATGTAGCACGTAGGCGTGTTGCTGGGTGTCCGTGTTGAGACCCAGGTAGGTGATGCCAAAATCGACGTGAAGCAAGTCACCGGGCAGAATCACATCGGCGGCGGGCTTAGCGGAAAAGTCGCCATCGCGCTCATCGGCATCAGCCCGTTGGACGGAAACGCTGGGATGAAACCACGTTTGTAGCTTGAGATCGGCGATGCGCTCTCGGTACCACCATTGCACATCAGTCGTCGTGGTGACGCCCGGCTGAATGACCGCCTCCGAAAACCCCTCCGCGATGATCGCGTGGGCCATGCGGACAATCACCGGATAGACCTGCATCTCTTCGGAGGTGCGCGTCTCCAGCCAGCCAATCGCCAACCGCTCGCCAGAGACAAGCCGGTCGCGATAGGTCTCGGGTAAGGCCTCCTGCAAGCCGTCATACTCTGTGCCCGTCAGCCCATCGGCCAGCGCAAAGGTACTGGAGCGGTTGACCGCAATGTGCTGCGGATCCCGCTCGGCGATGACTTCGGCGACGCGTTTCCACTGGTCGGGCTCTTCCTCGGGGACCCACGAGCGTGGAAACGGGCCGATGTCGTACCGGGCTACAGCCAGCCGCTCGACGCCCTTCTCCGGCCCCTGGTCGTGAAATACCAGCACCGTCCGCCGCCGTGCTGCCATCCAGGTAGCAGGCAACATCGTTTCGATGACAGGATCTTCGTTGTATTCGCGGGCACTGACGATCCACAGGTCGATGCCTTCGCGCCGCATTAGCATCGGCACCACCGTTTCCAGCCGTGTTTCGAGCCAGCGATCCATGACCGCCGCCCGCTCCCGCAACGGTAGGATCACCGGCATCTCGAGCTGGGCAATCGCTGTGACAGGCTGGGCCGCGCTCCACAGCAACAGGACCAGAAAAAGCAGTGGGATCGATTTTCTCATGAGGTAGATGGGCTTTTTGTCACATCAAAACGAACGCTGCAAATTCCACAACGGAGCGTTTATCTGCAAACCGATACGTCTTATTTTTCAGTGTTCGACGGCTCATGAGTAATGCCAAACTGACGCAGGTACTCAGCCAGAGGCTGGAGGCCCGCGCGGGCACGGCGCTCGTCCACATGCGCTTCGTCTGCAATGGGAGCCACTTCCAGCCGTCCGTCATCATACTCCCGCAACTGGGTACCATAGATCTGCGGCTTGCCCTGATAGAAAAGTACCCGGTCCTGCACATACGCCACATCCGACCAGCTTGCCTCTCCCTGTTCGGCCGCTTCGAGCAGCAAGGGCAGCATCTCCACCTGAACATCGAGCGTTCCGTGCTGGAGGAGCAGCCAGGCGGCATGTGCCCCGTCCCGGCTTACCAGCCGCCGTTTCGGCCACCCGTATGTTGCGACGATCTCCTTCAGGCGTGCCTCGTGGGCCTGATCAATGGTCTCCATTTCCGTGCGTAGCGAATCGGCCTGGGGTGCGTTGTAGCCGTATTCTTGCACCGCCGCGCCGTAGGCATTCCGGATAGCCTGATCCTTTTCTGCCATCGCGAGCAATTCTTGCCGAAGCGGCTCATTGATCATTGCCTGCCGGGCATCGGCTTTCTCCAGCAACGCAGGCCAGCGCGGGTTGTCGTGGAGTTTTTTCAGCGCTGGATACGTCCGCAGATACTCGAACCGGCCAAAACCCAGTTCCAGGGCTTCATCAAGATACGCAAAGGCCCGATCCACCGAATCGGCATCAGCAAAACTCAGCGCAACGATAAAAAGCAGGTTCGGATCGCGCTCGGTACTTTCCAGAATGTTTTGCCAGATTTGGGCCGCACGCTGATGGTCGCCCTGCGACCCGGCCTCCGTCGCCGCCTGAAACATCTCCATATTGATGTAGGGCAGTTCCAACGATTTTTGCTGCGCCGAGACCGACCCCGCCAGGAGTAGCCAAAGTATCAAACAGCAGCCAAGCCAACGCCTGTAATTCATCGTACCCTCCCTATGAATGGCATGAGTAGGATCGGAAATACACCTCAACCCTGTGGAGCCGCCCCTGAACCGTGATACCCCTCTTCGGGGCGGCGAATGACGAGTTCGTCGGGCAGGTCGTTACGCTGTGCCTCCGGGTTGATGAGCGGACCGGTGAGGGGCGTCTCGAACCCCGTCAGGAACGGCGCGACTGTGGAAAACAGAAATTCTTGCTGAAACTCGATAAAGTCGTCCTCAAAGCCATGGGGGGCATCGGTGTGCCCAAGAATGTCGAGGTAGAGCACACGCGGCCAGTCGGGAAACCGTCGCTGCGCATCCAGCACGGCACCAAACACATCCTGCGCCGCCTGGTGAAAATCGTCTTCAGGCTGGATGATGTGATAGATCGACACGGTGTTGTCGAAGTTCATCCAGATGCCAGGGGCATCGGGCTTGTTGTATTCCGGGATGAGCGGCGGTAGTTTGTCAGCTTCCATGTGCCTTTGCCAGTGAGCCAGGAGAAAGAGGCGGATGAAACGTATCTTTGGGTTCCTGGGTCCGCCCCGGTGCGCGGCTTCATTTCGTTTTGACAGCTTGTGTTTGCTATCGTCTTACCAGCCCCACCTCCACGTTGTCTCCTACGCCCTCTGTTCGTCCGTATCGCCTTACCCGCCACCCGACGTTGTTATGTGGCCTCGCCGTATGGATAGGCTGGCTGGTGCTGATCTCCCTGACCAACAACTGGCCCCTGTTTTTGACAGAATGGCCCATGTCGGTGACCATGGCGTTCGGGTCGTTTATTGCCGGAGCCACGAGCGAGGGCGGTGGTGCCGTTGCCTTTCCAGTGATGACGCTCGGCTTTGGCATCGCCCCCTCGGTGGCCCGCGACTTTTCGCTGCTGATCCAGTCGGTGGGTATGATGGCGGCGGCGTTCACGATCTACTGCCTGCGCATTCCCGTCGTGCGGCAGGCGGTGCTATGGAGCAGCCTCGGAGGCGTGCTCGGCGTGATCCTTGGGCTGGATGTGGTGTCTCACCTCTTGCCACCTGTCTACGCCAAGCTATTCTTCGTCAGCACCTGGTTCAGCTTCGCCGGGGCGCTGTTCTGGATCAACCAGGACCGGGATCGCCCAGTTTACGACACCATCCAGGGGTTTTCTGCTCGCCATGTGCTCCTGCTGTTCGGTACCGGCATCGCAGGTGGCATGGTCAGCGGCATCGTGGGTAGCGGCCTCGACATTCTGACCTTTGCGCTGCTCGTCCTGGCCTTTCGCATCGATGAAAAAATCGCTACACCGACCTCGGTGGTGCTGATGGGCATCAATGCGCTGGTGGGCGTGCTCTGGCGAGAGGCCGTCACGACGGGCATGGCCGAGGAAGCCTGGAACTACTGGTACGTGTGCGTGCCCATCGTCGTCCTTGGTGCACCGGCGGGTGCCCGGTTCATTTATCGCCGCTCGCGGCAGTTCATCGTAGGGTTCCTCTACCTGTCTATCTTCGTCCAGTACCTGGCAGCCTTGCTCATTCTGCCGCTCACGGCGGCGCTGCTGGTCTTCAGCGCAGGCGTGCTGGTGCTCGGGCTGCTCGGCTTCCGATACATGGCCTACCTGGGCCACTAACGGCTGACGGTCCTCCATGCTGCTTCGGAGAGCGATTAGCCCACCCTGGCCTCTTCCTCGATGGGAGCCGTCTTGCGCAACACTGATGCAGGAAATTGGAGCGTGAAAACGCTGCCTTTCCCTTTTTCACTTTCTACGTGGATGGTTCCTTCCATTAAATTGACCAGCCGACGTGTGATGGAGAGCCCCAGCCCGCTTCCTTCGTAACCTCGCGTCGTGCCGCTCGACTCCTGGTAAAACTCTTTAAAGATCTTCGCCATAAACGCCTTGCCGATCCCCACCCCCGTATCCTCTACGCGGAGTTCCAGCCCTTCCTGATCCGTAGCTATCACCACGCGGATGTAGCCGGTAGTGGTAAATTTAATGGCGTTCGCCACCAGGTTCGTGAGGCTACGACTCAACGCCCCAGCGTCGAGCCAGGCATGAACATGATCATCGGGGGCATCGAGTTGCAGGTCCAACCCCTGTTGCTGGGCCTGCACCGTGAAGAGGTTCAGCACCTGCCATACGGTCTTTACCACATTAATGCATGCGGGCGAAAGCTCGATAGATCCGCTCTCGATCTGGGCGAGGTCGAGGACCGAATTGAGCGTTTCCATCAGACGTTGTCCGCTCTGCCGGATGAGTTGGGCAAACTCACGGTTTTCGTCGTGCACCTCTTCAGCCAGCACATCAGCAAACCCGATGATGGCAGTGAGCGGCGTCCGGATTTCGTGGCTCATATTGGCAAGGAAGGCCGACTTGAGCCGTGCCATTTCGAGGGCCTGCTCGCGGGCTTCGATCAACGCCTGTTCGTAGCGGTGTCGCTCGGTCGTGTCCCGCATCACCACCTGCGTGGCAATATGCCCCGCATAGGTCGTAGGCACAGCGATGGACTCCACGTATCGCTCCTGCCCTTTGACATCAAAAATGCGATACTCCATAGGTTTGACCACCTCCCCCCGCGCCCGGGCTTGCGTACGCTCGGCCCGAACCTGCTCATATTCCGGCGCGATGAATTCTGAAACCGTCCGGTTGTACAACGCCCCTGCCGAATCGGCCCGCAGTATCTGAACGGTTGCCTCATTGGCGTACAGGATGCGCTCTCCCTGAGTAATCACGATGGGCTCAGGGTGACTCTCGACGAGGGTACGCCAGCGCTCCTCACTCGCCTGCAAGGCCTGCGCCGCCGCTCGGCGGTCGGTGATGTCGGTAATGGCTCCGGTGAAAAAACGGATCTCCCCGTTTTCATCAAGCATGACGCTGGCACTCATCAAGCCCCAAAAAGACGACCCATCCTTGCGCACAAACTCAATTTCTTGATTCTTGAAACCCTGATCCTTTTGCATCAGCGCGATCAGCGTCTCCCGTTGCGTCGGGTCTCGATAGAACATACCTGGCTGGGCTACAGCGCTCATCTCTTCTGCGCTTTGGTAGCCAAACATGCGCACCAGGGGGTCATTGACATATAACAGTTCGCCCGTCCATGTGCTGCGATAGATGCCTTCGCTGATACTTTCATTGATAGAGGACAGCAGATGCTCACTCTCTCGCAGGGCTGTCTCGGCATGGACCTGCTCGGTCACATCACGCCAGATGCTCTGGGCAACGTTTTGGCGCTCATAGACAATGGGCAAAGAAAACGCCTCAATGTAGCGCGCCTCGCCACGCTGCGTCAGGACTTTGTAGCGTCGGGGGGCTTCTATCCGATCCTGGCCGACCGCGCCGATGCGCTCATCCAGCACATCGTGCATTTCGGGAGCCACAAAATCGTGCAACCGGCGCCCGTGGGCCTCTTCCTGCGATGTCAGCCCCAACAGATCCAGACCAGCCTGATTCATGTCGAGAATGATGCCTTCACGGGTGAGGAGAATGGGCTGCGGATGACGCTCCACGAGCCGGTGCCACCGCTCTTCGCTGTCCCGAAACGCCTGCTCGGCCTGTTTACGCGCCGTAATATCGACCTGCGATCCCCAAACGCGCACCAGATGCGCACCTTCCACTATACCAACGACATTGACCAGGAAGTAGCACTCTTTGCCCTCGCGGTCGTATTCGAGCGTTTCTATGTTAGATGCCCGATACCCACCTTGCCGAAAGCGCAGGATGTTTTCCTGCGTAATCAGTGCGTCAAGTGGAATGCGCCGAAAAAGCAAGTCTGCCTTTAATGCTTCGGCATGCTCGAAGCCATACATCCGCGCCATGGCTTCGTTGCAGACAACTAGCCGCCCGGCTAAGGCCCGATGGACTTGCTCCTCCACGGGCATATCAAGGGGAATGGGTGCATCGAAGGCATAGCACCAGATCCCCTCGCTGCTCTGAGCCACGAATGCCCGATAGTGCTCCTCGCTACCCTCGGGATGCTGATCCAGCAGATACAGGCTGCTTTCCTGCTCCGAGCCCTTCGCTGCTAGGGGCTGCTCGAAGAGACCGGCAGCGACTTCGGCCACCTGCGCCAACCCCTCTCGGTGCTGAGGCTTGAAGGCAGTGGAGCGTAGTGCCAATACGATACCCACTGGCTCCTTTCCACGGCGTACCAGGGCGCAGGCAACCGCGTCTGCTGATGCGTCCGATACGAGCCGTGCCCAGGCTGGGTGCCGTGTCCCGTTTTCTATCAGCAATAGTCCGTCGTTCGTCTTCAGCGCATCAAGTAGATCGCGTTGTAGATGGGACGGGGCCAGCGCACCACTAGCGACCAACAGTTCCAGCTCACCCTCTGCATGGATCTGATAAAGTGCTGCGGACGTGGCCTGCAAAACAGCCCGAGCGAGATGCAGCAGGGCAGTGTGGGAGCCATGTCCTCTGTGATCCATGACGAGTAAAGCGAAGAAACAACGAGAAATTGAGATGCCCGCATTACAGGGAAAATCATCCTGACATACTCTGGCATCATACGCTGACCCGCTGATGAGGTTCAAGCCCCAAACAGACAGGTAAAGGTCGTATCGACCAATAGAGACCGTTTATTCAATGAAGTATGTTGAAAATGGGGAGGCGGGGGACCAATAATCGACCACCTCCCCCATCCTCCTCTACTCAACTCACCGTCCCGATGGATCTTCGACTTCCATGCCTTCCTCCTCACGGGCCGGAGCGTTTTTGACATAGGTGCCGAGCCAACGGTTCGTCTCCCACAGCATGTGCATCAGCGACTCTCGGGCGCGGTAGCCGTGGCTTTCGTGCGGCAACATGACGAGGCGTGCCGTCTTGCCGAGGCCCTTGAGTGCGTTGTAATAGCGCTCGCTCTGCATTGGGAAGGTCCCCGAATTGTTGTCCGCCTCGCCGTGGATCAGCAGCATGGGCTCGTTGACCTTCTCGACATGCATGAAGGGCGACATGGCAAAGTAGATCTCTGGCGCATCCCAGAAGAGCCGCTCTTCGGCCTGAAAGCCAAACGGTGTGAGTGTGCGGTTGTACGCGCCGCTCCGGGCAATCCCGGCCCGAAAGAGGTCGGAGTGCGCCAGCAGGTTCGCCGTCATAAACGCGCCGTAGGAATGCCCGCCTATCGCTACGCGGTCGGGATCCACTACGCCGCGCCGTGCGCCTTCGTCGATGGCCGCTTTGGCGTTCATCACCAGTTGCTTGCGGAAGGTGTCGTTCGGCTCTTCATCGCCCTCACCCACGACGGGCATAGAGGCGTTATCGATGACGGCGTAGCCCTGGGTGACGTACGGCACGGCCCCCCAGTAGCTGACGCGCTTGAACTGGTAGGGCGAGTCGGAGCGCTGCCCGGCGGCATCGGCGCTTTTGAACTCGCGGGGATAGGCCCATACGAACGCTGGCAGCGGCCCGTCGCGCTCGGCGTCGTAGCCTGCGGGCAGGTAAAGCGTGGCACTGAGGGTCACCCCGTCTTCACGCTCGTAGGTGATCGGTTCTTTCTGGATGTCGGCGAGTTCGGGATAGGGATGCGGAAAGTTCGTCACCGGGGTAATCGTGTCATCATCCAGATCACGCAAGAAATAGTTCGGCGGCTCTGTCACCGACTCGCGGCGCGTGATGAGCGTGAGGTCGTCGGCATCCAGCAGGGTAGCCGGAAACTCATAATACGGCTCGGCGGAGCGAAAAAGTTCTTCGGTGTCGCCCGTATCCAGATTCATCTTGCGGAGGAACGGACGGTTGCCTTCGGGCGACGCACCGGTGCCCGTCAAGAAAATGGCGTTCCCGTCATCGACGGTCGTAAGCACACGGGTGCCCCACTCCGTCATTTCCGTCAGGGGATAGCCAGGGTCGTTGTAGCGATCCTCGAAGGACACATCGAAAACGAGTTCTTTGTCGCCCGGATGGCTCGGATCGACTTTGTAGACACGGCGCGTGCGGGTAGCCCACCATGATTCTGAGACGAGTGCCAGCCCGTCGTCACCCCAGGTGACGCCGCCGTAGCGTAGCGGCAACGTGGCAAGCGCCGTCGGCTCGTTCTCAAAGGGTGCA
>DATGCC010000323.1:0-3270 GCA_035312345.1 Rhodothermales bacterium | reverse complement strand
TTGCCTTTCATTTGTGGGAAGGGCCGAACAATGCCACGCGAACTACAGATGCAAGAAGGTACGTTCTGGGGGCATCAAATGAAAATAACGGTGTAAGCACAGGAAACAGGCGGCTTCCAAAACCAGTGTCGCAAGCCGCTTTCATGGGACGTAAAAATGCGCCATGTATCCTGTGAAAGCCCTCTTAAAATCGGCGCTTACAGGCAGGTTCTGATGGGGCGTGAAAAGGCAAAGGATAGGAAGACAATCCTCGGTGAAGTGGGGGTGAACAGGGCGTGAATCGTGAAATAACCGAAACTGTAAGATATTGATTTTGTTACACTTATTGTAACTAAGATGATATCAGAGACCAAAACTGCAACGGCCTTATGAAACGCATCCCAGTTTCTTTGTACAGCTTTGCCGCCCTGCTCTTCGCGTTTATGAGCATGATCTCTTTTGACGGCAATAGCTTTGTGGACGGGATTTCTCCCTTGTTCGATACGACCGAAGACGCGGTGCAGCGCATCGACATCCCGGCTCTGGCAGGTGCTGAGACGCTACCGCTGTTGAAAGGCGACAAGCCAGTGGCCCTGCGTGCGCCCGTGGGTGTGGGTAACCTCCATGCTTTCGGCCCGATGTCACACCTGACTGACTCGCCCTACACGACGCGCCAGGAAGCCAACTCGCTGATCCTGCCGGATATCAAACGCCTCGCCCCACTACCGCCGACGATGCTGCGTAGCATAGACTCCGAAACGCTGTGGCTGGCCCGCGTTATCTATTCCGAGACGAAGCAGCCCGAAGAGCAAGAGCTCATCGCGTGGGTCGTGCGCAACCGCGTCGAGACGGGTTACCGGGGCAAACGCACCTACCGCGACACCGTGCTGGACCGCTTACAATTCAGCGCTTTTAACCCCGGTAGCTCCAAGCGCAATTACTACAGCAGACTGAAGCCGAGTTCCAAAGCACCGGGCTGGCAGCGGGCCCTCCGCATCGCCCACGAGGTGCGCCAGATGCCCCTGACGCTGCGCCCCTTCTCCAGCACCACGCGCCACTTCTATAGTGAACGGTCGATGAGGGGCAAGAAGCATCCCACATGGGCCAAGGGCAAACGTCCGGTCACCCCACGTCGTCCCTTCGCGCTCGACGCCAAACGCTTCCGCTTCTTCGAGAACATCGGCTAATTCCATTGACTCGTCAACCATAAGGCTATTGCCAGCAAGAGGGGCTTTCTCACAATTGAGGAAGCCCCTCTTTAAAGATTGGGGGTTTCCCCCACATCATTTGTAGCAGTACCCTCACGTTTTTTACATATTGATTACCCGACCGTACCTGTATATTGCTTGTATCAACACAGCTTCTCTTCATCCCTGACCACGCGTTTCTATGACGACTGCCAAACTGATCCTCGACGGACAAGAATACGATCTTCCTATCATCACGGGCTCCGAAGGCGAAGTGGCCCTCGATATCTCCAAGCTTCGCGCGGCTACCGGCGGCGTGATTACGCTGGACGTAGGCTACGGCAACACCGGCTCGTGCCAGAGCGCCATCACCTTCATCAATGGCGAAGAAGGCGTGCTGCGTTATCGGGGCTACAACATCGAAGACCTTGCTGAAAACGCTTCCTTCGTGGAGGTGAGCTACCTGCTGGTGTACGGCCATCTACCTACCCAGGAGGAGTTGAACCGCTTCCGGCACCGGCTGACGTATCACAGCCTGCTGCACGAGGATATGAAGAAGTTCTTCGAGGGCTATGCCCCCAGCGCCCACCCGATGACCGTCCTTTCGGCGATGGTCGCCTCGCTCTCGACCTACTACCCGGACTCGGATGAGGAGGAGGTCATCGACCAGAACATCATCCGGCTGCTGGCGAAGCTTAAAACCATCGCGGCGTTCTCCTACAAGAAATCCATCGGGCAGGCATACGTCTACCCGCAGAACGACCTCGGCTACATCGCTGATTTTATGCACATGATGTTCGCGGTGCCCTCAGAGACGTACGAGGTGCGAGAGAGTGTCCGCGATGCGCTGGACATGCTGCTCATTCTCCACGCCGACCACGAGCAGAATTGCAGCGCCTCGACGGTGCGGATGGTAGGCAGTTCCGCCGCCAACCTGTTCACGTCCATCTCGGCGGGCATCAACGCGCTGGCGGGGGCCCTGCACGGCGGGGCCAACCAGGCCGTCATCCAGCAACTCGAAATGATCCAGGCCGACGATGGCAATGCCCAAAAATACATCGACAAGGCCAAGGACAAGTCTGATGACTTCCGCCTGATGGGCTTCGGGCACCGCGTCTACAAAAACTTCGACCCACGCGCCAAAATCATCAAGAAAACCGCCGACCGCGTGCTGGACGAACTCGGTGTGAATGACCCCCTGCTCGACATTGCCAAGCATCTGGAAAAGACGGCACTCGAAGACGAGTACTTCATTGAGCGGCGGCTGTATCCCAACGTCGATTTCTACAGCGGCATCCTCTACCGCGCCATGGGCATCCCGACAAACATGTTCACCGTGCTCTTCGCCATGGGCCGCCTGCCCGGCTGGATTGCGCAGTGGAAAGAGATGCGCGCCGATAAGAGCCGCATCCACCGCCCCCGCCAGATCTACGTCGGCGAAAATGAGCGGCCGTACATCCCCATTGAGGAGCGGTAAGGCAGAGCAATGCAATGGCCCATGGGCTCATACAGGAAATCGAAAAGATCGTAGAGGACGCTTGCGCGGCTGACACGAATATCTTCGGGTACGGGATCTGGACGCACCACATCACGCAGGTTGCCGAGCAAGCCAAAAAGCTTGCGCCGCTCTTCGGGGCCGATCCAGAGATTGTAGAAATTGCGGCCCTCCTGCACGATTATGCCAGCGTCAAGGACGAGGTTCTGTACGAGGAGCATCATGTGCATGGCCCTATTGAGGCTGAGCATATCCTGAAGCGTCTGGATTATCCGCTGGACACAATAGAAGCCGTCAAGCATGCCATTGCAGCCCACCGGGCCAGCGTGCAGGTGCAACGGCGCAGTCCGGAGGCCGAGTGCCTTGCCAACGCCGATGCAATGACACACATCCTGAACGTCCCCTCGCTCATGCACCTGGCGTACGTGCAGCACGGAATGGGCATTGACGAAGGGGCCGCCTGGGTCAAGGCCAAGCTGGAACGGAGTTGGGCGAAGCTACAACCAGAGGTGCAAACCTTAATAACCGAAACCTATGACGCTGCCTTGAAAACGCTGTCCGCGTCATAGCCCTGCCTGTCGGCTACTTGTAATAAATTGCCTACAGATT
>DATGCC010000322.1:0-8136 GCA_035312345.1 Rhodothermales bacterium | reverse complement strand
AGGCAAGGAAGTATTTGGACATCGCAAGAAGAGCAGTTGGTGAGCGGATGTCAACAAAGGTACGATTCCTGGCGAAATCCTGCGACGAAATAGGAAAACAGACAGGGGATCGCAAAATACCCGACCGGCGCATTGTGTATGAAAGCCCGATCACGCATACTACCAAAACAAGGATAGCCACAAGACCCTGAGGTGCCCCATGCGCTGGTATATCACCCTTTTTGCTGTTGCCTTTATGTTGGTCGGTGTGCAGTCGGCTCGGGCTTGCTCATGCGTCATGCCGCCACCGCCCACCGAAGCCCTGGCGGCCTCGGATGCTGTTTTTCTGGGGCAGGTCATCAAGACCCGACGCGATGGCAGCGGGATCAACAAGGGCAATCTATTCGCCACAATTCGGATATTGCAAATCTGGAAAGGCGACCTGGAAGAAGAAGTAGTCATAGAAACCGGCCCCAACAGCGCAGCGTGTGGCGTGCCTTTTCAGAAGGGGCAGGAGTATCTGGTTTATGCCAGCGTGAGCGCCGGGCATTTGCGAACGCATCTCTGCACCCGCACCACACAAGCGAAAAACGCCGACGCCGATGTGGAGGCGCTGGGGGATGGCACCATCCTGAGTCAGGAAGATGCGCCCCGTGGCGGTTGTGGAGGGATGACCAATTTCGGCGCGTTGCAGGGCGTGTTTTTCATCTTTCTGTGGATTGGCTTTCGGAGCCGCCGACGCCGTTGAACATTTCTGGGTAGCAGGTCGTATTTTTGGCACGGCGCGTTGCCTGGCCCGAAGCTGACGTTTCAAAGGGACCGGCTCTTTTCAGAGGCCGGTCGCTTTTTTTAGGGCTGAGGGGGCAGGGTGCCTGCCTATTTCAAATGTGATTACGACCTGAGCATAACCGATGGCCTACCCGTTTCAAGCAATAGAAAAGAAGTGGCAATCCTTCTGGGATGACCACAAGACCTTCCGCACGCCGGACGAGATCGACACGTCGAAGCCCAAGACCTACGTGCTCGACATGTTTCCGTATCCGAGTGGCTCAGGGTTGCATGTAGGCCATCCTGAGGGCTACACGGCCACGGATATCATCGCCCGGTTCAAGCGCATGACCGGGCACAACGTGCTGCATCCTATCGGGTGGGATGCTTTTGGCCTGCCTGCTGAGCAGTACGCGCTGAAGACCAACACGCACCCGCGCATCACGACCGAGAAGAACGTAGATCGCTTTCGGCAGCAACTCAAAAGCCTGGGCTTTTCCTACGATTGGGACCGCGAGGTCAACACTACCGACCCCGATTACTATAAATGGACCCAGTGGATCTTCGAGAAACTCTACGAGCGTGGGCTGGCCTATCAGGCCGAAATCCCGGTGTGGTGGTGCGAAGAGTTGGGCACGACGCTGGCCAACGAGGAAGTTATCGACGGCAAGAGCGAAGTCGGCGGCTACCCGTGCGTGCGGCGGCCCCTGCGTCAGTGGATGCTGAAAATTACTGCTTACGCCGAGCGTTTGCTGGAAGGGTTGGACGAACTGGATTGGCCCGACAGCACCAAGGAAATGCAGCGCAACTGGATCGGACGGAGCGAAGGGGCTGAAGTTGATTTTAAGGTCATGGGCTTCCCCGAAGAACACATCCGCGTCTTCACCACGCGCCCAGACACGCTCTTTGGTGCGACGTTCATGGTGCTGGCCCCAGAGCATCCGCTGGTCGATAAAATCACGACGCAGGAGCACCGCGTAGAGGTGCAGCAGTATCAGCAGGAAGCCATCCGCAAGAGCGACCTGGAACGCACCGAGTTGCAGAAGGAGAAGTCGGGCGTCTTCACCGGAGCCTTCGCCATGAATCCCGTCAACGGCGAAAAAATACCGATCTGGGTGGCTGATTATGTGCTGGCGTCCTACGGCACGGGCGCGATCATGGCGGTGCCGGGCCAGGACGAGCGCGACTGGGAATTTGCCGAGCAGTATGGCCTGCCCATCATCCGCACCGTCCAGCCGCCCGACGACTTTGAGGGTACCGCCTACACCGGCGATGGTCCCGCCATCAACTCCGACGCGACGGACCGTGCCATTCCTGGCATTGCGGAGCAGGGGACGAGCCTGAACGGGTTGCACATGGTTGAGGCCAAGCGCAAAATCATCGACTGGCTGGAGGATGAAGGCGTTGGTCAAGCAAAAATCAATTACAAGTTGCGTGACTGGCTGTTCAGCCGCCAGCGCTACTGGGGTGAGCCGTTCCCCGTTGTCTTCGTGGATAATCAGCCGCAGTTGGTGCTGGAAGACAACCTGCCTGTCACATTGCCAGATCTGGAAGAATTCAAGCCGAGCGGTTCCCCGGAAGGTCCGCTGGCCCTCGCCGAGGATTGGCTCTACACCACCAATCCCGAAACCGGCAAGGAGGCCCGGCGCGAGACAAACACGATGCCGCAGTGGGCGGGGTCGTGCTGGTACTATCTGCGCTACATCGATCCGCATAACCCGGACCAGTTGGTCGATCCCGAAAAAGAGAAATACTGGATGCCGGTGGATCTGTACGTAGGCGGAGCCGAGCACGCCGTGCTGCACCTGCTCTACGCCCGCTTCTGGCACAAGGTGCTGTACGATGCTGGCGTTATTGCCACGAAGGAGCCCTTCCGCAAGCTCGTCCACCAGGGCATGATCCTGGGCGAGATGGAGTACACTGCCTACATGGACGACGAGGGTAATTATGTCTCCGTCGATCAGGTGGTCAACGGCATGGACAACCGCACGGGCAAAGCTGTCCAGGTTGCCCGCGTGGATGAGGACGATGTGGTCAAAAAAGGCGACCAGTTCGTCCTGAAAAGCGATCCGTCGGTCGTGCTGGATGCGCGGGCCTACAAGATGAGCAAGAGTCGGGGCAACGTGGTCAACCCCGACGAGGTCATCAGTGAGTACGGAGCCGATTCCTTCCGGCTGTATGAGATGTTCATGGGGCCCCTGGAGCAGGTCAAGCCATGGAGCACCCGCAGCGTCGAAGGGCCACATCGCTTTCTAAACCGCGTATGGCGGCTGGTGGTGGATGAAGAGGCGGATACGCTCAACGAGGCCGTGCAGGACGCTGAGCCGTCGAAGGAACAGTTGCGCGTGCTTCATCAGACCATCCAGAAGGTGACGGACGACATTGAAGAGATGCGCTTCAACACCGCCATCGCTGCGATGATGGAGTTTGTCAATGCCGCCAACAAGTGGGACGTGTTGCCTCGCGCCATCGCGGAGCCGTTTGTGTTGATTCTGAGCCCATTCGCGCCGCACCTGGCCGAAGAACTGTGGCAACGGCTGGGGCACGACGACACGCTCGCCTATGAGTCATGGCCTGAACTGAACGAAGACTATTTGAAGGAAGACACCGTCGAGATCGCGGTGCAGGTCAATGGCAAGGTGCGTGGCAGCATCGCCATCGCGCCCGATGCCGATAAGGGAGTGGTGTTACAAACGGCCAAACAGGACGAAAACGTAGCTCGCCATCTGGATGGCAAAACCATGCGCCGGGAAATCTACGTGCCGGGGCGCATCGTCAACTTCGTTGCCAACTGAACTCGCATTTTGGATTATTGGTTGGTGATTTTGGATTGGCTGCTCATACAACCATTGCTCCTATGACCCTCCCAAATCCCAAATCCCAAACCCCAAATCTCGACGTACTAGCCTTCGCTGCTCACCCCGACGATGTAGAACTCAGCGCGGGGGGAACGATGTGCCTGCTCGCCAAGCAAGGCTACAAAACCGGCATCGTCGATTTTACAAAGGGCGAGCTGGGGTCGCGGGGTACGCCAGAAGGGCGGTTGCAGGAAGCGCAGGAGGCGGCTAAAATCCTCGGGCTCGCGGCTCGTGAAAACCTGGGTCTGCCCGATGGCAATATCCAGAACACCAAAGCCAACCAGGAAAAAGTCCTCCGCATGGTGCGGCGCTACCGGCCCCACATCGTGCTGATCAGCGCACCTGAGTGTCGTCATCCTGATCATGGGGCTGCTGCTCAACTTGCCGCTGATGCGCTGTTTTATAGCGGCCTGCGGAAAGTGGAGACGACCGAAGATGATGGGACCCCGCAGGAGCCGTGGCGGCCCCATCATGTGCTGCACTACGAGCAATCTATTCCGTTCGAGCCGACGTTCGTGGTTGATGTAAGTGAGGTGTGGGAGCAGCGTACCCGGGCGATGCTGGCCTTCAAGTCGCAGTTCCACAACCCTGACTACGAGGCGAAAGAGGACGAGCCGGAGACGTTCGTGTCCAACGAAGGATTCTTCAAGTGGCTGGAAGCACGAGCACGGAGCCACGGCTACCGCATTGGAGCAACGTACGGCGAGCCCTTTCTGTACCGCCACGGACCAGTGGGCGTCAGCGATCTCGTGGCGATGCTGAGCCGCGAACGGCCGTTTCGCTAGCCTGCCACCCGCTCTTCCATGGCCACATCGAGGAAGTCTTCGGCGTTCTGGAAGTCGCCTCCGTTGTTTACCACGAGGGCGCTGAAGGCATGCAAGTAGTCAGATCCATAGACGGGAAAGGCCCGCATCAGGCGTTGTTTCAGGCGGGCGAACAGCCGGTGGGCATCGTCTGGCTGGCTGTTGGGAATGAGCACGATCAGGCGACCCGCGTGGAGGTTTACGAGCCAGTCGTATTCCGTTTCGAGCAGGAGGGCGGCAGCGGCACTATAAAAATCGGCGAAGTTCAACTTGCGGGCAGCCGCCGTGTCGCTACGAACGGCGATGAGCGTAAAGGGCGTGTCATTGACCTGCTGCCGGTGGAAATGCTGTTGCAGCCGTAGCCCAAAGGCCCGGCGATCTGTGTGAGGAGCGGGCTCGTCCGGCGCGATGTTTTTGCCTTCTGGAAACGAAGGCGAAAACGTGATAGGGGCCGCCGGGTCTGGATCCACCTCTCCGTTCTGGCGGGTGGCAGCGTGGTCTGAGGAAGTCCCTTGGGGCGTCAACGTCAGTTTGTAGTCCCCGGCACCCACATCCGGTTGGGCTACCTGAATGGCCCCC
Organism: Rhodothermales bacterium; assembly: GCA_035312345.1. Lineage (GTDB taxonomy): Bacteria > Bacteroidota > Rhodothermia > Rhodothermales > DATGCC01 > DATGCC01. Next base: position 3,149 of record DATGCC010000322.1, on the reverse strand, counting down.
GTCACCAACTCCTGCAGCACCTCAACAGTACCAGGGGCATTGGGCATCTCGGATTCTGATAGGACGAGCAGCACCGTAGCCCGGAGCGGCGCGATGGTGGCTTGCATGGCCTTAAACGTCTCACGCAGGTGCTCTGGCGAGGCAAAGGCCACAAACGGCGCGAAATCGTTGATGACTACCCGTTCGGGGCGGTGCTGCTCAATCATGGCAGCAAGGTCGCGCAGGGCCGTCGCCAGGCCCTTGTCGCCTTGCTGAAGCAACGTGTCAGGGAGGGCGAAGCGGAGCAGGTTGGCCCGACCCGCGTCGTAGGCCGCTCGCAGGTTGATGCCTGCAGCGTTGACCTGCTTCATCACGTCCTGCAACGGTCCAGACGAGATGTATAGCAACGATTCATCCGCCGCCATCCCGGCCCGCACGAAGCGGAGCGCGATTTGCGTACAGACTGTGGCAGAACGCCCGTGGACGAGGTAGAAGCGGCCCTGATCGAGCCCGCCCCAGTCTTCGTCTATCACGTTGATGCCTGATGTTTTTCGGATATTTCCGGTGAGCGGCATGGGTGGTAATAGGGAACGTGAGGTACTACCCGCCTTCCTTAAACAAACGGCATGCCGGGTTGTTTAGCATGCGATTTTGTACCCGTTATGAGCTATTTAAGGCAAGAATAGGAATTTTGCCATCTGAGGTTTCATATCGAGACTGGTCTTGATCCGTGGCTCAACAAAAAAGCCTTCGACCCGGAGGCCGAAGGCTTGGGAGCAGGTAGGCTCGGCCTTGTGTCAAGGCTGATATGTAAAGGCGAATAAATCTGCCCGCTGGATCACGCTGTTCTCGTCGTTCCGTGCGTCGACGCGGACTTCATATTCGCGCCCCTCTTCAAGTTGTTCGTGTAATTGCTGGACGAAGGCATCTGTTATGTCCAGTTGGGCAGCGCGGAGTTCATGCCGGGCTACACTTTCTGCCGCCTCCACGTCCCACACCACCACGATATAGCTGTAGGCGTTGGGGAGTGCATTCCAGGACATCGCCAGCGTCTGATTATCTACCTGAAGGGTGAGGGTGGATGCCTCCTCACCGCCGCGCAGGGTATCGGTGTTGTCGAAAAGGCCCACTTGCAGGCCAATCGTGAGCATCACCAGGACCATGGCAGCGACCGCATAGGGCTTCCAGCGAACCAGCGACAGGGCTGGACGGGTAGGCGCACGGGCCGGTCGAGGAGCGGCGGTTGGTTTGGAGGAGACTTCCGGCATGGCAAAGGGCTCTGTGACCGGCTCGCGGGCTGCTTCCAGGGCATCCTGCGCCATGCACACCAATTCGCGTGCTTCTTCGTTGTCAGCAAGATGACGCAGCACTTCGCGGTGCTTTTCCTCGGGCAGGGTGCCAGAGAGAAAGGCAGCGAGGGTATACTCGTCAAGTGGGCTGGAATCGTTGTAGGGCATACTAAATCGGACAGATAGGAGAAGAGTAATTATGGCTTTCATTCTTTATTAACGAAAAAAAATCAAAAAGTGGTGCTCGGATCTCAAAATAATTTACCCGTTTCTCCATCAGATGATATGATCTGTCTGGAGGAAGGGGAACAGTGCCGGTTGAATAGGTAGGTAGAAAGGTGCATATTGAGCTGTTGGCTTATCGTGGACAGCTATCTATTCATCATCAGCACGCAAGAAATGGACCAGGATCTTCAGTCGATACAGGAGGCGCGCTCGCTCGTGCATAAAGCACACCTCGCCCAGAAACAGTATAAAACCTTCACGCAGGCGCAGGTGGACCGTATCGTGGCGGCGATGGCACAGGCTGGGGAGCAGGCTGCCGAGCGCCTTGGCATGCAGGCCCACGACGAAACGGGTTTCGGACGGCCCGATAGCAAAACGACAAAGAACCTCTTTGCCACGAAAATCCTGCACGAGCGCATGGCGGGCATGAAAACCGCTGGCATCATCCGCAAGCTGGAGAACGACTCCATCTGGGAGATTGCCACGCCGATGGGCGTCGTCGCCGCGCTGATTCCCTCGACCAACCCGACCTCGACGGCGATGTACAAGGCCATCATATCGGCCAAAGCGCGCTGCGGTATCGTGATGAGTCCGCACCCGCGCGCCGTGAAATGCACCGCTGAGGCACTGCGCGTGGTGGCGGAGGCGGCGTACAAAGCGGGTGCCCCAGAGCATCTGTTTGGTTGCATGACGCAGGTCTCGCTGGAAGGCACCAACGCGCTGCTCGAACACCCAGAAGCCGATGTGATCCTGGCGACGGGTGGCTCGGCGATGGTGAGAGCAGCGTACTCGAAGGGCAAACCGGCCTACGGCGTCGGCTCGGGCAATGTGCCGGTCTATGTGGATCGCTCTGCCGACATCGGCAAGGCGGCAGCGGATATGCTCTATGGCACCTCGTTCGATTGGGGCACGCTCTGTTCTACCGAGCGTAGCGTTGTCGCGGATTACCCGATCAAGGCCAAACTGGTCGAGGCGATGAAGCGGGAGGGGGGCTATTTCATGAACGATGACGAGAAGGACAAGCTGCGCCGCCTGCTGTTCAAGACTGGCAAATTCAACACGGAGACAGTAGGCCAGTCGCCGCATCGCATCGCGTCGATGGCGGGGTTCAGCGTACCGAACGACACCCGCGCGCTCGTCGGCGAAGTTGAGAAAGTGGGCAGGGACGAGCCGCTATCGATGGAGACGCTCTCGCCGATTCTGTCGTTTTACACGGTGGATGGCTGGCAGGCCGGGTGCGACCGCTGCATCGAGATTCTGAATTTTGGCGGCATCGGGCATACGCTGGCGTTGCACTGCACCAGCGAGTCGGTCATAGAAGCGTTTGCGTTGCAGAAGCCGAGCATGCGCATCGTTGTCAACACGGTGGCGGCGCTCGGCTCGGTGGGTTACACCAACCGCCTCTTCCCGGCGATGACGCTGGGGCCGGGCACCATCGGTGGCTCCATCACCAGCGACAACATCTCGCCGATGCACCTGCTCAACGTCAAACGCCTTGCCTTTGAGACGAATCCGGTGAATGAGGGAGGGAAGGGGGAAGGGGGAAGAGGGAAGAGGGTTGCTGCCTCCACGCCGCGTCCGGTGGCACCGGCAGGGCCGTCGAAAAGCTGGATGGACGAGATTGAGGCGCGGTTGCTGGCGCGGGCGGGCAATCCG
>DATGCC010000321.1:0-2623 GCA_035312345.1 Rhodothermales bacterium | reverse complement strand
CTCGGAGTTGCGCCGCGCCATGATTTCGAACGGAATATCCTCTGCCAGGATCGAGTCGCGCACCGCCGAGAGGTAGTTGATGGCCTCCGTGGGGTCGGCGGCCGATTCATCGACACTGATGAGCACATGGCTGAAATCTACAAGGTCGCCGCGTCGGTCGTTGACGCGGAGGATGTGATAGCCAAATTGCGACCGGAATGGCTGCGAGAGGGAGTCTACGGGTATACGCGAGGCCACCGTGGCGAATTCGGGCACGAGGTCGCCGAGGCTCATGCCTTCATAGCGTCCGCCCTCCGATGCCGATCCCTGGTCTTCCGAATACCGCCGCGCCATGTCCTCCAGCGTGCTCGTACCGGTCACGACCGAATCACGAATGGTAGCGATGATCTCCCGTGCGTCGTCTTCGGCTTCAGGAGAAGGTTTGGGATACTGGACGATGTGCGAGAGGCGCACAATGTCGGGCAACGTGGGCAGCGAATCGGTGGGAAACTGGTTGAACCACGTTTCGACTTCCGTCGGGGTAATTTTGATCGTTTGCAGCTTGCGTCCCTGAAACCGTTCTGCCAGCAACCGCTCGCGGAATTCGGAGCGCAGATCGGCTTTGATCTGGACCAGGCTTTTGCCGTAGATCTGCTCGATTTGCGAAAGGCTGCCCACCTGCCGCGTAAGCTGGTTGATGCGTTCGTCCAGGGCCTGCTCTACCTGGTCGTCGGTCACCTGGATGGTTGTATCCCGCCGGGCATGGATGGCGAGGACTTTTTGATCGACCAACTGGTTGAGCGCATCGGCCCAGAGGGCGTCGCTGTACTCAGAGGCTTGCTGTTGCTGGAGAACGTTCATCACCAGCCCGTCTACATCCGAGCGTAGCACGATCTGGTCGCCTACCACGGCTACAATTTCATCGACGACCTCCGGTTGCTGGGCAGTGGCAGGAGCAGCTACAAGAAGCATTAGCCACACTACAGCCAGCATTGGCCATCGGGTACATACACCAAAAAACGTCATGAAGAGATTTTTATCGTCAGGAAAAGGAATATCGAATGGGCTGAAAGAACGCCGGATGGTAGGGGGATATTGTGTGGACGCTCAGGCAGATTCAATGGGATGGCCCGCGTGAAGAGGAAGATCTAGCGTACATCCAAAGCATTGCGAGACAGGGCCTCCGTGCGCAAGCGTTGAACCTGACGCTCATACATCTGTTTCCGCGCGTCCAGCGCAAGCCGGCGGTGGATGTCGCTTTCGATCCAGGGCAGCTCGGGCAGGGTCCCTGCCGGGACGCGCTCTGCTACTTGCAGGACGTGCCAGACTTCATCGTCTTCGATCAAAGGAGCCGTCTGGCCGGGCTGGAGTCGCATGACCTGCTCGCGTAGCACAGGCTGGTCGGTAAACAGGCGGCTTTCAGGAAAGAAGTTGCTCGCCAGCGAGATGGCTCCTTCCACGTCGTCTCCATATTGCCGGGCCTTGTCTGGCCAGAGCGAGTCCGCGACTGCCTGAAAGGACGCCGACTGGATGTGTTGATGCACCTCTGCGGCATCGGCCTCACTAGGCGTGGTGAGATAGTACACGCGGACGAAAGGTTCGCGCAGCCGCAGCCGTTCCCGATACCGCTCGAAGTAGCTGCGAATCTCTCCTTTCATGATCGTAGGAGGCTCTTGCTCGTAGAGCCGCGAGATCAGCGCATCGACCAGCACAGAGCGTTCGCTTTCGAGGAGCCGCTGCTGTACGTCGGGGTCGGAGCGCAGATCAGAGCGCAGGGCTTCCTGGTAGAGCAATTCGTTCGTCACCCACTGATCGATGAACTGCTTGCGGGCCTCTGCCGAGTCCAGCCGCTCCGGGAGGTTTTCCAGCGAGGCGGTCAGTTCGGACTCGCTCAGCGTGGAGGGCCCCACCCGCGCCACATAGTCTTCCTCGGCCGGCGGCTGCCCGCAGTGTATGTTGAGCCCTCCGACCAGCATCAGCCAGGCGGCCCAGAGCCACCGGGACGCTATGTAGAGGCGTGCGCGTTGCATCATGACTGGCCGCCAAGCCTACGTCTATTCCATGGCGTCGGTAGCGTCGGAAGACATCGAAGTATCTTCCGAGAAGGCTCTTACCAGCCGCTGTGGGTAGGTTTGCACCTCATACTTATCGTGCAAACGAGACATCAACTGGTCTTCGAGCACTTGCTGGTAGTCGTTCGCAGCTTCGGTGCGGGCTTCCTCAAATGTTTTGGGGCGAGCCGGATCGACGCCAGCATGAATCAGGATTACCAGACCCCGGCGGTGTTCAAGCTTATCTGTCCGTTCGCCTTCCGACATCGACAGCACCTGATCGTAGATGGAATTGGTAGCTCCTTCCACCATAAGCGTGTCGATGGTGACATACTGGCTCGTGCGCTCGTCGAAGGAAGCAGTGATCGTAGCCAGGTCGGCACCGCTGTCCAACTGGGCGTCAATCGCGGTCAGCACGGAATCCAGCGGACTGAAGATTTCGATGATCCGTGTGCGGTCACCAAACTGATACTCATCACGGTGGGCTTCGTAGTACGCCTGTACCGCCGCCGTATCTTGCGCTGCCGCCGTCCACACAGAGTCTTCCATCAGGCGGAATAAGATCAGGCCATCGCGAAACTCTTTCATGATCT
>DATGCC010000320.1:0-6346 GCA_035312345.1 Rhodothermales bacterium | reverse complement strand
CACCGCTTCCACCTGACGTTCTTCCTCAAAACGCGCCTCTTCGAGCGCGGGCCGGATATATTCCAGCAGCGTCTGCTGGATCATGCGTTCGCGCTCCAGTTCGATGTATTCTAGCGAGACTTGCGGTAGGTTCTCTTTGGCCACTGGCATCAGGCTTTCACCACCACTCAGGGCCCGCTGATAGGTCCTGTTCGCGGAAGTTGCTGTCTGCCGGGCGGCCTTCACGAGTGAGTTATCTGGACCGTACTGGCTCAGCAGGGTTTCGTATTGCAGTTCCGCCCGCGCCGCCTCAATGCGGAGTTCTGCCGTGAACTCCAGAAACAGTTCGCCCTGGGCTTGCAATTCCATCACACCATATTTCTGCTGGAAGTCGCGGAGGGCAAGCAGGACGGAGTCGAGGCGGGCAAGGGTTTCATCATGCCGTTGCTCGACGTATTTACGGAACTGGGTTGCGCTCTGGGCAGAGAGTTGGGCGTTCAGCAACGTCAACTGATCGACGTAGTAATTGGTCATGGCAGCAGCCCGCTCTGGATCGGTGTCTTTCACCGCGATGGTCAGATGCTCGAACTCGGTATCGACCAGAAACTCGGTATTGTCGGCCAGCATGCTGACCGCGTCCGCCTCCGCCGTTTCGCTCTCGTGCGTCTCGTAGACCTGGATGAGGTCGAAACGCTCCACCACGCGCTCGTACATGGTGCGGCTGGTAAGCACCGAAAGGTAGCGCGTATAATCGCCACCGCTGCCGCCAATGAACGACTGCGCCGCCGCCGGTAGGTTCTCTACAATGGCCGACGAGAGCAGGCCACCACCACCACTGGCAGGCAGCAGCACACGCGCCTGGGCACGGAAGACGTTGTCCATCATCAGCGTGATAATGACAGCCAGCACCGCCACCACACCTACCACGATGCTGATAAAACGCCGCCACTGATACAGCGTGCCGAGGGTGGACCAGACACTCTGTTGCATTCGCTCGCGACGCTCTTCGTCGGTCGGAAAAGCCTCTTCAAAAGACTTATCTTGATGATTGTTCGCCATGACTTCGCGATTTAATTGCCGCTGTTGTTGCTACGCCGCAAACTGATGATGGCCACCACAGTGGTTACCACGCTGGTGATCGCCGTAAGGCCGGTGATGATGGTCTGCGTCCTCGCAATACGCGCCTGCCGTCGGGCATTCTGGTCGCTGATGAGCAACGCCGCAATCTCCGGCGAGGCCGCCACATCTTCGCGGTTGACAAATACGGTGTCACCCGTACGCACCGTACTTTCTTCGCCCGTACGCATCTGGCCCGTGCCTTCTTCGAACACGTATACGCCCTTGCTCAACGCGCCCTTGCCGCCTGCCTGCGCGATGTAATACGCAGCATCCTGTCCTTCGACGAAGGGGACGTAGCCGGGCTGCGCCACGTTGCCCGTAATGAAGACGGTGCCTTCGTCGCGGGGGAAGACGACGAGGTCTTGATCATACAACACGATGTCTTCGCCGCCCGGCTGCAAAGCCTCTTGGACATTCACCACCAGTCGGTTGGCCCCTCGGGCGTTGGCGAGGTAGGTACGACTGAAAAAATTGAGGTCGCTGATCTGGCCTTCTTCTTTGAACGTCAGCGATTTGCGCCGTTCCAGAAAGGCCGCTTTCAGATCAGCGTCGGGCTTGAGCCCCCCCGCCATCTCTATCAGTTCACTTAGGGTTGTCTCGCCATCTTCAATGGGATACGTGCCGGGGTATTCGACCAGCCCGTTGATTTGGGCCGTCGCAATCTCGCGTGGCACCACGTTGATGCGATCACCCGGCTGCAAGGGTACAGACTCGCCCGTCTGCATCGCTTCCAAATCCAGCACCTGCGTCTGCGCCCGTCCGTCCGTTCCACGACGGATGAGTTGGATCTCATTGCCCATATCGAGTTCGTTGGGTCCTGCGGCCAACTCCAGCAGATCGAGCGCCGTATCGCCGGGCCGATAAGCAAAGCGCCCTGGATAGCTTACTTCGCCCGTCACGAGCAATCCATCCCGCTCAATGTGGTAGGAAGGCACCATGACGACATCGCCATCACGCAGATACGGATTTTCGGAGACGTCGCCGGTCTGGTAATAGCGCATCAAGTCGAGCGACTCCTCGGTGCTATCGCGATGAATCAGGCGCACCGTGCGCAGGGAAGGTCGGAAATCCTCGTTGAAAACAGGCCGCTCTGAGGTAGCCGACGTGATAATGCGCAACTCGCCCTCGGACTGCGGATCAGGCCGCTGGACCATCCGCGAGGCATAGGCTTGTAGCAACGCATCATCGACCCGCGAGATAGGCTGCACGAGGTAGCGTCCTGGCTCTGGCACCGCCCCAGAGATATGTACATAAAATCGACGCAATTGCACCAGCGCCACATCCACTGCCACATTGCGATAGGCTTTGCGCAAAGCCTGGACGGCATCACGTTGCACCTCCTCCAGCGTACGCCCTGCGGCAGGAACGATCCCTACTTCGGGCAACACCAGACTGCCATCTGCCGTAATGGGCACTACCTGCTGCACCGCTGCCACCCCGCCAATAGAAAGGGCAAACTGATCGCCCGGCCCCACAATGTATTCCGAAGGGTCGAGCGCTCCTTCGAGCGCCAGCATGCCTGCCTCCAGCGACACCTCAGGCAAACGGTTTTGCAACTGCTCCAATGGATCAACCTGTCCCTGATCGGGCTGGCCGAGGCGGTTCTGCGCAAGCGTAGGCCTGGCAAACACAGGCAAAAGGACTAGGCTAAGGCTAACCCAAAACCAGGCAACAACCCTGGCAGGAGGGCTGGTTTGTACAGCGGTGACAACCATAAATTCAGGTCTAAGAGAACGAGAAAAAGGGCGGAACGGTTAGCATGGCTGGCAAATCCAGCCTCAACCTGATGCTTTGGAAGCAGGTTGCACTCTGCCACGAAAAGGGCTGTTTCCGAAAAGACAGGTGCGCCGAAGGCTTCCTCGAACACGGCCTTATGAACCAAGGGTCGAGTCCTAATCAGGTATTGGTAGCACTACGACGTATAGGCGAGAAGAAGCTTAGAGATGGTGGATACTGAGCCCTGGAAATCCATAATTTAGGCAAGTTACGACATCCGCCAAGCGGGTGCAACGCGGTGCCCTCTAACGCAGTCGGTCTTCAAGTGATTCTCAAACGCCTCGCTCCTGCTAAGATCAACCTCGGCCTGCACGTATTGCGCCGACGGCCCGATGGGTTTCACGATCTCGAAACCGTTTTCCTGCGGCTGGCGTGGGCCGACGAAATTACAGTGCGCCCGACCCCACAAATCATGCTGACCTGCTCCGATGCTGCTCTTACTACAGACGAAAGCAACCTGGTGATGAAGGCGGCACGCCTGCTCGCCGATGAAATGCAGGTGGAGGCCGGAGCCGCGCTGCATCTGGACAAGCACCTGCCCTATGGCGCGGGCCTGGGGGGCGGCTCCAGCGACGCGGCCACCACGCTCCGCCTCCTCGCCGATGCCTGGCACCTCGACGTACCCGAAGACACCCTGCACCGCCTTGCACTCACGCTTGGCTCCGATGTCCCCTTTTTCCTGGGTCCCGAAGCCGCCTACGCTACTGGGCGCGGCGAGGTGCTTACCCCGCTACGCGATCCTGCTACTGGAGAGGTTTATACCTTACCGTTCTCCCTTGTCGTCGTTGTGCCCCCGGTTCATGTGAACACGGCCGAAGCCTACCGCGGCGTGCAACCCAACGACACAAACCGCCCCGACCTGCGCGCGCTCGTCACCTCCAACTACCTGGACCGCTGGCAACGCGAACTGGTTAATGATTTTGAAGCGTCTGTTTTCGCAGCCCACCCGGCCATCCAGGAGGTAAAAGAAGCACTGCTGAACGCTGGAGCCGATTATGCGTCTATGTCTGGCTCCGGCTCGGCGGTATTCGGCGTGTTCGAAGACGACGCCAAAGCTACAGCCGCCGCCGAAGCCGCCCGCCTCACCGGCCACCGCGTCTGGCACGGGGCTTGATTTGGAGGGCTGATTTGTGGACGGACACATGGGTCCGTCCCTACAGATGCTCTGTTTGATGAATGACAACTGGTGCTTCTTACCAACCTCAATCCAAAATCAAATATCCAATATCCAATATCCTAACCGGTCGGTATGCGCCCTCGCCGACGGGCTTGTTGCATGTGGGGAGTGCTCGGACGGCGCTGGTGGCGTGGCTTTCGGCGCGGGCGGCAGGTGGCCGCTTCGTCATGCGTGTTGAAGACCTGGATGGACCACGCACCGTGCCCGGCATGACCGATGCCATCCTCGACGACCTGCGCTGGCTTGGCATTGACTGGGACGAGGGTCCTGATGTAGGCGGCCCACACGCGCCGTACCTGCAATCGGAGCGCTTCGGGTTGTATGAGGAGGCGCTAAAGCAGTTGTACGCGCAGGAGCGGCTTTTTCCCTGCCGCCGTTCGCGGAAGGATCTGCAAGCCCTCGCCACGGCCCCGCATGGTGCCGAAGGTCTGCCGCCCTACCCGGCGCGGTGGCGTCCCCGGCAGTTGGAAGCAGACTGGTTCGATGTATTCTGCGGCGATGCCAACCCGGACGCCGCCCTCCGTTTCCGCATCGCCGACGAGCCCGTGACGTTCGAGGATCGCATCTACGGCACCGTCATCGAATATCTGGATCAGACCGTCGGCGACTTCGTGCTCAAGCGCCGCGATGGCGTCTACGCCTACCAGTTGGCCGTGGTGGTGGATGACTTGCTCATGGGCATCAATGAAGTGGTGCGCGGTGAGGATCTGCTGGCATCTACGGCGCGGCAGATCCAGTTGATCGAAGCGCTGGGCGGCACCGTCCCGGCCTATGCGCATGTGCCGCTCGTTGTCAATGCGGAGGGGGAGAAACTCTCCAAGCGCGATGAGGGACTAACCCTGCAATCACTGCGCGAGGCAGGCGTGGCAGCAGCAGCTTTTGTGGGCCTGCTCGGTTACTCGCTGGGACTACTGCCTGAGCCAACGCCCTGCACGGCATCTGATCTGATCGAGCGGTTTTCCTGGGATCGCCTGCCCCGCACGCCGTGGCGGCTGCCGCCCGATATATCCGATGCGTTGCGAAAAGCCTGAATCCCCGCCCCGTTACCTCGGTATGCAACGCGGCGTCTGGAAGGTGGTTATTGGGAAGCAATCAAAATGGTGTGGGGTATCAACCCCTTTTCCAATTCCCCTTTTCGAATTCCCAACATCCATCCAAACTCATGGTCGATCGCCTGACCCGTTCTGTCGTGCTTCTACGATACGTGCTGCTTGTCTACGGCGCGCTGTTGCTGCTGGCACCTCGCGCTGTTGCTCAGTCTGCTGACACCCTGGCGCTGAATATCGAAGACGTTATTACCCGCGCCGTCGAAATCAGCCCGGACATCGGTGAAGTGCGAGCCGACCGTGACTTTGCTGCTGCCCGGAGTCGTCTGGCACGGTCCAGCCGTTTCCTCACTGAGTTCAGCGCAACGACGGCCCACGCCATTGCCCCCGGCCTTGACCGTCCCAACTCGGACACGCCCACCGATGCGCTCTATCTCGACCCCGACGTGCGCAACGACTGGGACCGTGCCAGCCCGTTCAATCAGATTGAGGTGGAAGCCCTCCAGCCGATCTACACCTGGGGCGAACTGGGCGGCAGCATTAAGGCGGCACGGCATGGCGTGAAGGTAGAAGAGGCCGCCGTGGAACGCAAAGAGTTGGAAGTGGCCCTGCGCGCTGCCGAGCTCTATTATAATGTGCTGCTGACCAATGAACTCTTCCGCCTCGCCGAGCGCACAGGCGATGTGCTGCAACAGGCGAAGCGTGAGATCGAGCGGTTACAGCAAGAAGGCGACCCCAGCATGGACGATGCTGACCTGTTTCAGGTACAAATCACCGAGCAGGAATACTACCGCCGTGTCGCCGAGGTGACGCAGAACCAGATTACGGCCCGCGTGGCGCTGGCACGGCAGCTTTTCCTGCCTGAAGGCACCGTCGTTGTGCCCGAGAATGATGTGCTGACCCCCATCGAGTTTGTGCCGGAGCCGCTGGAGACCTACTTCGACATCGCGATGCAGCAGCGGCCCGAACTGGCTCAGGCCCGCGCCGGTCTCGCCGCCCGCGATGCGCTCGTCACCGTCGCCCGCTCTGATTATTACCCGAAGCTCTTCCTTGGCCTCCGCGCCAAATATGCCTACGCCGACAATCGCTTTCGGCAGCGCAATCCGTATATCGGTGATCCGTTTCTGAGCCGGACGCTGGAGGCAGGTCTCGGTCTGCGGCAGAAACTCAACTTCTTGCAAACCCGTGCGAAAGTCGATCAGGCCCGCGCTGAGCAAGAGCAGGTACGCTACCAGCTCGAAGGTGCACA
>DATGCC010000319.1:0-3906 GCA_035312345.1 Rhodothermales bacterium | reverse complement strand
CGGTCCTGATTGATCTCGGACTCTGCAGCCAGCACCCGCCATAGCTCTTCGGACTTACCCTCTCTCTGTAAGGCTTTCCAACGATGCCACGCCGCCTCGACCTGTTCGATCTGGATAACCTGCTCAAACAACAGCTTGATGACCACCCGATCCCGCAAATCAATAGGATCGAAAACATCAGCAGGCATCTCTACTTTGTCGGCGGGATGTGCAGCGCCATCGCCTCGTCTGTTCAGAGAAGAGGTCTTTGTTTTTTCTTGTGTACTCATCGATTTGACAGGGCCAATACTGTGCGCGGAAAGGTTGTACTACTTGTCAAGCACGGTATCGTCGCATGCGTTTTTTCATTAAGTCCTGCGTCCGACTTCCCACTTGATGTTCTGTAGGATGAACCTCCCGCCCCCAATCACGTACGCTTTCTACCTTTTTTCTAACCCAAACCGACGATGCTGAACCTGCACGACGCCTTTTTCTTGCCGGATGCCGAAAATGCGGTCGAACTCCGCGCTTTCACCCACGGCCTGATGCCGCGTACCGTGCCTGCCATGATGCAGCACTTTGTGGAAGACTGGCAACGCTACGGGGTGGACGCCTGGAACGAGGTGCCCAACCACTGGCGTCCCGAAGATGCGACGCCTGTTGGCTGGTGGACCTTGCCAGATTACCTGGGAGATGCATTTATTGCCCCGCTGCTTGGAGCCTCTCCTGGCACCTGCATCCTGCAACCCAACGTACACTGGACGATGCAATGCCTGCTCTCCGATCCCGCGCTTTTTGCCAACCGGAAGGAGGTAGTGCTAACCGAAGCGGAGTTTCCCTCGGTGCTACACAGCGTGCGCCAGTGGGCCGATTTGCAAGACTACACCGCCCGCCTCGTGCCGCTCGGTGCCGACGGCTTCGTAGATCAGGCAGCGGTGCTGGATGCGATTACGGACCAGACAGCGCTCGTCCTCCTGAGCCATGTAGGGTTCACGACGGGCGAGAAGTTGCCAGATTCCTTTTTACAAGAAGTAGCAAACCGCGTGCATCGCCATGGAGGCCTGTTCGCGCTCGACGGGTATCATGCCACGGCCTCCATCCCGGTCGAAGTTACGGCCTACGAGGTGGATGTGTACTTTGGCGGTTTGCTTAAGGAAGCGTGTGGCTCCTCTGGCAATGCCTACGTTTATATGCACCCCGGCCTCGACCTGCGCCCGCGCACCACCGGCTGGTTTGGCGATGCCAACCCGTTTGCCTTCAATACCGCCCCCCAACCGCATCCTGATGTGCGCCGCCGCTTTCTGAGTGGCACATCGGCAGTTGCTTCTATGTACCATGCCGTGGAGGGGGTGCGGATTTTGCTGGATGCTGGTCTGGAGACCGTACGTGCCCACTCGCTCGACCTCACTGGCTATTGCATCGAACGGGCGCAGGCAGCGGGCCTTGCCCTGAAATCACCTGTGCCGACAAACCGGCGCGGGGCCATGGTCATCCTCGAAGCACCTGCCGCCGACCGGCTCTGCGCCTACCTCAAGCAACACCATATCTATACAGACAGCCGCAAAGGCCGCTACCTCCGTCTCGCCCCCTTCGTCTGGAACACCCGTGCCGAGCTCAAGCGTGCCTTCGACGTGATTGAACAAACCCTTCAGGATGGCAGCTATCGCAATGTTGCCTCTGCTGATCTCGAAACCGCTGGGCCAGTGACGTGAGGGGGCAGGTTAATCAGGATGCAGGGTGCCGTTTCCTTGTATTTCCACCTCTGCTTCAGCGACAGGTACCACCGCCTCAGCGGGACGTGGATCAAAATTGAAGAAGGCCGTTAACGCCTCAAAGAGTTCAGGATGGTGGTCGTAGAGTTGCTGGGGACGGTCGAAAAAGTTCTCAGCAGCCACAGCGAAAAACTCGGCAGGTTTGGTAGCAGCGTAACGACGAAGCAGCGATTTGCCGAGCCGGATGTGTTGCATCTCGCGCCGGACGAGTTGCCCCCACGCTTTCGCCGACGACCGATCCATCAACGATGGCACGCCCTCTGCCACCGCATCCGCCATGTCGAATAGGTGTGCCAATTCGTGAATTACCACGTTGTGCCCAGTGCCCGGATGTGCCCAATCCGACTCGACAGAAGCTTTTGAGAAGATGATGGGGCCTTGCGCATGCACCATACCATCATATTTCGCATAAGCCGTCTCGTAATAGTCCTCGTCGAAATGGGCCGGGTAAAACAGGATGGTGCGGTCAGTGCCCAGTTCCCAACCCGGACGCCCGTGCAGCATCAGCGCCGCCCCTGCCGCCACCGCCAGCTTGAGCTTGTCCGTCACCACAACGCCGTCTACGCCTTCAAACGGTTGCTCTGCGCAAAAGAACTGTATATCCCGCTCAAAGTGCACCCGCCCATCGGTATCAAGTGTGGCATAGAAAGGAACGTGAGCGTCAAGCCAGTCGCGCCATGTTGCCGGGAAAGGTTTATGGCTTGTCCGCCACCGCTGCCAGGGCTGGCGGATCCCTCGCCATGCCACAATCAAGACGGGTATGAGGGCAAACCAGCCACCGTATGTTATGGTCTGTGCTCCCACCACACCTACACCGACTCCCAGTATGATAGCCAGCAGTGCATGAAACAGAAGTGTGCCAGGACGAGCGATGTGCATAAAGTCGGTACGGTACTGCTTTGAAAAAGCGGACTGCTGCATCTACCCGAAGGTGACTGATTTTGTGCCCTTCCTCGTCTTCAGCGTATTAGAAACTTATCTTGCGTCAACCATTTAATATTTTATGGGAAGAGACGATATCGGAAGCAACGCTGACCGTGAGTCCTTCTTTCACGTCTTGCGGCCCATTAATCCCGCTTTCCAAACGCTTAATCTTCGACCTTCCTGTGAATACGAAAGAAGATAAGCATCCCAAGCCCTCTCCCCTTCACACTACCAGCCCTAACGGGGTTGCGAGAAAGGTGGAGCCTGGGTTTCCTCCAGATGAACCCCGTCCTGCTATTCCTTTGAACGAAGAACAGATCGCTTTTTATAAAGACCGGATGGAGCGTGGCTTCTATCAATCCCTTGAGGTGCGTGAAAAAATCGCCGCACGTCTGATCAATGAAGTCTTCCAGCGTCCATCAAAGTAATAATCTTCTCTTTTATTGAGTACAGGAGTGGGCTCACAATCTACTGCCCTGCCTACTCCCCCTCTGGCACCTACCCCCATATACAACACGTAGCACCGTTATATCCGTCCAGCAAAGTCTGCTGCGTGACGGGCGTTTCCTTATGAAATTGGGTGGCACAAAAAGTACGATTTGGGTCAAAACGTAATCCACATGATTACATAATTACCCACCTCCTGTAGAGTAGAACACACCTGTGCAACGGGGTAGATAACATCTTGAAACGTGGTCCGGAAATAGTCACCTCACTCACGAAGAGACGCGCCAACGGATTTCCATTCCCTCAAAATTGGCCTTTTTGAGCAATTAAGGGGATTTATAAGTGCCCCCTTATCGTCTCTTTGTGATTATTCTTTAGCATCAAATCCATTTTAATTTTCGCCTGACCGTTCACCAATAGCCCCTCTCTGACCCTTCTTTGCGAGGCATGGCACGATGGTTGGAAATGCAACATCCCAGTAACCGCAACGCCACTTCCCCACCCAGGCAGCGGTCCTCCACACCCTCCCCAACTTACGTACTTCCCCCCACGATCATGGACCACAATCTACAAGAACTGGCAGAACAACACGCTATGGATCCTTCCGCCGCTAACCGCGACGCTGTCGTCCGTGCCGCCGTGCCTTTCGTCCGCTCGCTCGTTGGACGGATCAATGTGCCTTATCACCCACTGGCTTCGTACGAGGATCTGGAAAATGTAGGGCTCCTTGGCCTCCTGCAGGCCCTCGATGGTTACAACCCGGAGCGCCGCACGCCATTCGTAT
>DATGCC010000318.1:0-3182 GCA_035312345.1 Rhodothermales bacterium | reverse complement strand
TATCAACGAGGAACTGGCCGATGAGCCAGATGTGCAGGCCCAGATGATGGAGGTCATAGGGCGAGCCTATCGGGTGATGGGGCGGTTTGAGCAGGCCGCAGCGCTTTTCGAAAAGGCCTTGGCAATCCGCCAAGGCCTCTATGGGAATGTCCATCGAGACGTGGCTGGCACCCTCTTTGAACTGGCCTATGTGTTCCATGAGCAGGGCGACTTCGCCAGAGCTGATAGCCTGTTCGGTGCCTGGTTGATCTTGTTGAAGACCATACCCGTCGAAAACGATCAGCGCCAGGCCGATCGCTTCCGGCTGGTAGGGGAATTCTATATCATGAAAAGGGACTACAACACCGCCGAACCGCCGTTACGCGCAGCGTTGCGCTTCTATCAAGAGACCTATGAGACTCCGCATCAAGCTGTTGGCGGCATCTTGAGAAACCTAGCAGTGCTCGCCAGGGAGCAGGGGCGGTATGCAGAGGCGGTAACGTTGCTTCGAGACGCTTTGGCTCTGTACCGAAGCCTGGGGCAGGAAGATACCCAGGCCTTCGGAGCCACGCTGATGGTGCTGGGAGGAACCCTATGGCAGCAGGGCGATTATGACGAAGCCGAGGTGGTGCTGCGCGAGACCCTGGCGCACTTCCGGACGCAGTATGGAGACGAGGATTATCCCGCTCTCGCCTCGAGTGTTCTTCGTCTGGCCCGGTTTCTGTACGATCGACAGAATTATGATGAGGCGGAAGCCCTTTACCGCGAGGCCGCCGATCGATTTAGGCAGCGTTTCGGCGACACCTATGTGCTGGCCCTCCGCAGCCAGGAAGAGTTGGCCGACGTACTGCGCAGCCGGGGTGCCTTCGAAGAAGCCGAAGCGTTATTACTGAAAACCCTTGCTGTATTCCAAGAGCAACGGGGCCAGCAACACCCGTACACACAAGGAACACTGGGGCGTCTGACTGCGCTTTACGAGGCGTGGGAAAAGCCGGAGGCGGCAGTTCGCTATCGCGCGTTGCTCGATAGCACGGTCACGGCTCCTCCTCCCCACTAAAACCACCGTCCCTACAAGACATGGCGCGTAGGAAATCATTGCGTCAGTAAGTATGCTCCTGTTGGTAGAATCTCATAGCTTTCTTCCTGGGTCTGGTTCGTTGGGTTCTGACACCTACAAGGTAGACGCCAGATGGAGCCATGAACAATATCCAGCGGTTGCAAGTGAAAAAATATATCTCTGACCTTCTTACTATCCACGATGCCGAGGCTGTATTCATCACCGCATTGCCCGACATTCGCTGGGCCTCCGGGTTCTCCGGGTCGAATGGTCTTTTGCTCGTCAAACCAGACGCGGTCCATTTCATCACCGACGGGCGATATCGAGAGCAGGCGCAAGATGAAGTGAAGGGAGCCACTATTCATGTGCCAGGCTATGCGCTTATGGCCAATCTGGCTGAGTCAGGCTTGCTGGAGGATGTGACCTCCGTGGCATTTCAGGCAGATCAGGTTACGGTTGCGGAGTTGGAAAGCTGGAAGCCGCATTTCCCGAATGTAACCTGGCAGCCTGTCGAGAACATGCTAACCCGGCAGGTGGCGTCTAAAAGCGCCGACGAAATCCAGCGTATCCGTGCGGCGCAGGCGATCACCGATGCCGTTTTTGAGCACCTGCTGGGTTTCATCCAGCCGGGGCAGCGTGAAGTTGAAGTTGCGGCTGAAATCGTGTATCAGCATCTACAGCGTGGCGCAGCGCGAATGTCGTTCGATCCCATCGTTGCCGGGGGCGCACACGGCGCGTTGCCGCACAAGCGCCCTACCGACCGCGTTTTGAGACAAGGCGACATGGTGGTGCTGGATTTTGGCTGTGTGCTCCATGGCTATGCCTCAGATATGACCCGCACTATTGCGCTGGGTGAACCGGGTGAGCAGGCCCGGGCTGTGTACAGCGTCGTGCTGGCAGCACAGGAGCGGGCCATCGACGCCGTTCAGGCAGGCCTCTCTACCCAGGCCCTTGATGGCATGGCCCGCGATGCCATCACAGCGGCAGGCTACGGAGATTATTTTAACCACGGCCTCGGGCATGGTATCGGGTTGCAGACGCATGAATGGCCCCGGATTTCGTATCATGTGGACGACGAGTTGCCCGAAGGCGCTGTGGTAACCATTGAGCCGGGCATTTATCTACCTGAGCAATTCGGCGTTCGCATCGAAGATATGGTGGTGGTGCGGGCCAATGGATGCGAGAATCTGACGGCGTCCCCTAAATCGCTGATCGTGCTCTGACAAGCTGTACCTGGTTTATGCGACGTGTTCTCGTACTGGCTTACTATTTTCCGCCGATGGGCCTCAGTGGGGTGCAGCGGGTCGCCAAATTTGTCAAGTATCTCCCGGAGCATGGCTGGCAACCGACGGTGTTGACGGTCGATCCTGCCGGCTACTTCGCCTACGACGAGACGCTGCTGCATGAAATGGAGGTCGCCGGGGTAGAGATTGTCCGCACCGACACCTGGGATCCGACGCGGCTGTTCAGGCGCAAGCAGACCGTTCCACTGCCCGCCGAGCGGAAACGGCGATGGCTTTCCACGTTGAGCCAGTTTTTCTTCGTCCCCGATAACAAGATCGGCTGGATGCCGCATGCGCTTCGGGTTGGAGGACGGTTGCTCCGAGCGCATTCATTCGACGCAATTTTTTCATCTGCACCGCCATACACCTCGCACCTTATCGCGGCCCGCCTTAGTCGGGTAAGCGGTTTGCCCCTTGTGCTCGATTTCCGCGACGATTGGGTGGGCAATCCGCGCCATGTCTATCCGACGCCACTCCATCGCGCCCTCAACGGGGTGCTAGAGCGCTATGCACTACGCACAAGCCGTCACGCCTGTACGATTAATGAACCTATTCGAGCGGGTTTGATGGCCCGCAACAGCAGGGATGGGGTTGCACCGTCTGTCAAGATTATTCCGCAGGGCTTCGACCCGGTAGATTTTCAAGAGTGCCAGCCTGCGCCGGTGCCTGACAAGATGCAACTGCTCTACACCGGCATTTTTTACGATGCACAGACGCCCGACTATTTCTTGCAGGCATTGGCCCGGTTTGTAGCTCTGCACCCGGCAGCACGCCAGCATCTGGAGGCTGTTTTCGTCGGCTTGCTGCCCGAATCATCGCAGCAGTTGGTTGACGACTTAGGCATCCGAGATTTGGTCCGATAC
>DATGCC010000317.1:0-2152 GCA_035312345.1 Rhodothermales bacterium | reverse complement strand
CTGCTCCCGTGATGACTGACGCGCTGCTGGCTCGCGTGTGCGATGAGATTATTGAGCCGACCCTCGCAGGAATGCGATCCGAAGGATGCCCGTATAAAGGCATCCTCTACGTCGGGTTGATGATCACAGAGGAGGGGCCGAAGGTGGTGGAATACAACTGCCGCCTGGGCGACCCGGAGACGCAGGTTGTGCTGCCCCTCGTAGCGTCTGATCTGGTAGAAGTGTTGATGAGCCTGGCAGAAGGGGGGTTGGACGAGGTTGAACTCAAGCAACACCCCGGCGCGGCAGCATGCGTCGTGATGGCGTCAGCAGGCTACCCCGGTTCGTATGAGAAAGGGTTCCCGATCACTGGGCTGGATGGGGCTGTGTCCAGCGATGAGGTGCTTGTCTTTCAAGCAGGCACCCGACGCGACAACGAAGGGCAACTTGTGACGAACGGAGGGCGCGTCCTGGCTGTGGCTGCACGCGGTGTGGATCTGGCTACGGCACTGGACAGCGCCTATGAAGCCATAGCGCGTATTGATTTCGAGGGAGTCCAGTACCGCCGTGATATTGGGCAGAAGGGGCTGGCCAGGTTGCAAAACTGATGGGCCGTTATTGCAAGGCAACCTTCCTTCCAACTACTGCGTTCTTTTCCTCAAGTCCTTCAATTTCATTGAGTAGACGGATGCGTCATTTAACAGGGAAGGAAGTAGGGGGGAGGAGGAGAGAGGAGGCGAAAAGCAAGAAATCTCCCTCGCTTTCCCTCTTTCATCTCCTCTTTCTGTTTCTTCTTTTGCCATCCAATATCGCGGCCCAGCCGGTTGATTCATTGCTGACGGATCTGGTAGTGCTGGCGGCATTTCAGGATGCGCGGGCGTTGGCGGCCGATCCTTCAGGGAAGCTGTACGTCGTGGATGCCGGGCAGGACGCGGTGTTGCAGCTTGCACCATCCGGCATCGTGCTAGAGACCCTCGGCGACTCGGGCACAGGAGAAGGAGAGTTTGATCAGCCGATGGACGTGGACCCGACGAACGGACTGGTACTGGTGGTAGCGGATGCTGGCAACAGTCGTCTCCAGCGTTTCTCACGTACCTTCTTGCCCATCGCTTCGCTACCTGTGGGGCGGATAAAACGGTTCACGCCGGGATCACAGGTCGCGACGCTCAACATTGGGAGTGAAGGGGGCGTGCAGGAGGCGGACGGGCGGCCCATTGCAGTCATCACCAACAATGCCAACGAAATCTTTGCCATCGATGCCATCCAGCAGGTAGTGCTAAAATGGGACATGAGTCGCCGGTTTGAGCGCGTCATCGGTGGGTTCGACGCAGGTGAGGGCGCGTTGGATGATCCCGTGGCAGTGGCTGCCGATGAGCAAAGCCTGTTCGTTGCAGATCGTGGGCAGGCAGCAGTAGTCATCTACGACCCCTTTGGTAGCTACGTGCGCACGCTAGCTCCTGGCCTTGCCGAGGAGGTACGTGCGATCAGCGTGGCGGGTAATGAACTCTGGATCGTATTGCCCCGGCGGATTATAGTTTATTCCACACGCGGTCAACTCCTGCACACTTTTGCCGTGACCCTTGAGGAGCCCCTGGTAGATGTACAGCGTGTAGGTGAGAGGTTGTATTTATTGACAGCATTGCGGCTCTACGCTGTCGAAATTCATCACTGAGTCGTTGATACAGGTAATATCAGAGATCACGATTGATACGCGAAAGGCAACTACAGCCGGAGCAGTGAGGGGCACTGTCGTTCGATTACCGTTGTCATCCCGCGTCAGAAACTCCCGACCTGATCCTCGGTACCCGTACCCATCGTTTCACAAATCCCACTGGCCCATCGACCCCACGTTGTTACTATGCAGTAAGCTAGTTGGTAGCCCTGCGCTGCCTGTCTCATCACATTCTTTGGATACTCGTGCGGATCATTGGCCTACTTTGGCTCTGGGGAGGACTGCTGACCGTTGTGCTACCGGCAGCGGCGCAGGAGCGGTCTATCCCGACCGATGACCTCGGCGCATTCCGCGACACGCTTGACCTGCTACAGCCGCAACCGTACGTGCTCCGCCCGTTCATCCTGCCCGGCACGGAACAAATCTACCTGGATGGCACCCGCCTCGATTCAACGCGCTACCGCATCGACTATCGCTTTGGGAGGCTCTGGATCGATGGGC
>DATGCC010000316.1:0-4308 GCA_035312345.1 Rhodothermales bacterium | reverse complement strand
CGGCAGTCCCTTGAAGGCCAGCAACAGGGCATCCTGCGCCACATCCTCTGCGTCATTGGCGGCGACGATGCTTTGCGCCGTGCGGATCACCGCCGCGCGGTAGCGGCGAACCAGTACGTCAAAGGCATCAAAGTCGCCCAGGATGGCGGCTACCACCAGCACCTCGTCCGGGGTTTCTGCTTTGGGTTGCGCCATGCTGCGGGTCTTCGTGCGGTCGTTTCTTGTATAGAGACGTTTGATAGTGAAAAGGTTAGTAGACCCGTCCGATTTTTTTGAGGGTGTCATTGATGGGCCAGTAGAGCGGGAATTGTCGTAAAGAAAAGAGCAAGGCTCTCATCTTTTTAAGAGGGATTTTCAGTCAATGCTCTTCTATCAACCTATGCCTATTCGTTTTAGCTTCCTGCTTGTGCTCTGCCTGCTGCTCGCTTGCTGGTGCGTGGTGCCTCTGGATGCCATCAGCCAGGGTGTGGCACCGGTTTCCTTTGGAGAGGGCAACGTCGGGTTTGTGGTGGGAGGCACTGCTCAGGTACGAGCGACCTATGCGCAAGATGCGCCGCTATTGGCTAACCGTCTCGGCTTTGGGATCCGGCGGCTACGGTTGCGGATGCATGCGTCGACGGGGCAGCGGGTGGGCTTCTTCGTGCAGGCCGATGGGGCCGATGCCAACTTTAAAGTGCTGGATCTTGCGGTCGAATATCGCCCGTCCTCCCGGTGGCGCTTGCGAGCCGGACGTATCATCAGCGCTCGCCCCGCAGGCTTCAACAGCCATACGCGCATCGACGCGGTAGATCGCCCCGTCACCATCGGTGAATGGGCCAAACACACCATCGGTGCCGACGGTCACGATTTCGGGGTGGAAGCTCGTTTTGCAGGTCCGCAGGGTGAGGTACTCGCCTTTTTGCACAACGGGGATGGGCATTGGGACCGTGCGCGCGGCAACTTCCGCGAAGAGGTGGGCCTGGGCAGCAGCACCCGCGACACCGACCGGACGGGGTTAGCCGCTACCGTATATGCGGCGTTCACACCAACAAAACGGGATGGGCTGGATGTTGGCGGCTTCGTGGGTATCAACACGGCGCGCAATCCGAATACAGCCCACCAAGGCATTGGACGTGCCTACACCACCTACGGAGCGCATGTGTATGGAGGTGCTATTCCTGGCAGTTGGCCCGTAAGGGTAAAAGCAGAGGTGGTAGGGCTGCGCTACGAAACACTCGATGCCGCCGTACTTGATACATCGAATGTCTTCGCGCAGCAGATGCTGGGAGCCTCCGTTTTGGCTGCGGTGCGGTTCTTACGGGCAGGCGAAGTGTTTGCTCGCTACGAGCGCTTCGACCCCAACACCACAACGCCCGGCGATACGTTTACATTTGCGACCGTCGGAGGCAGCTTGAGCACGAGTGCGCTGAGGGGCCAACCCTACCACCGCGAGCGCATCACGCTGGCATGGACTATGCGTATGGATGCGACTGAGACGATGACATATGGCCTGATTCTTCAGGCCCAACTCGTCTTTTGAACAGGGGTTTGGATCAGTGCAATTCCCGGAAGAGCCAGGCGCGGGCAGTGGTCCATTCCCGCTTGATGGTGGTGGGAGAGAGGTCCATCGCTTCGGCCGTCTCGGCAATGGTAAACCCGGCAAAGTAGCGCAACTCTACGATCTGGCTCAGGCGTTCGTCGAACTCGGCCAGGCGTTTCAGGGCAGCATCCACGGTTAGCATTTCCTCGGTCCGTTCATCGGAGAGCTGGATCCGTTCTTCCAGCGGGAACTCGCCCGTGCGGTTGAGCGAGAGCCGGGGGGCGTCGCCGCCGCGCTTGGCCGCCAGTTGTGCTTTGGCATAATCCACCAGAATCTGGCGCATGGCTTTGGCGGCGACTCGGAAAAAGTGCGAGCGGTTTTCCCACGCTGGGTCCGGGTGCTTGACCAGTTTGATGTAGGCTTCGTGGACGAGCGCGGTGGTGTTGAGTGTATAGTCGCGCCGCGACCGGCGTTGCTGCCGCGCCATCTTGTGCAACTGATTGTAGACCAGTGGCAGAAGCTGGTCGAAGGCTTCCTGGCGTCCGTTGCAATACGCGGCCAGCAGTTGCGTGACCTGAGAAGGGGGTGGCTTTGGCATAGAAGGTACCGCAGAGAAGTCAAGGGGAAAGGCTCATCAACGCGGTGAAGAAGTTTAGCAATTGCAAAATATACGAAATGTGGCCTTAAATCAATCATTATTAAATATATGCAGGCGTTGAATGGGGCGATGGATAGGTGGGGAAGCCAGAAAAAGTGACCGGTTTATGGTCCAGTGGAGCCCCAATTCTCGTCAGGATAGTAGCGGCCCGACAAACAAGGTGCCCTCAGTTCTTCCGACAACATCCCATCACTTGGAGGTATTCCCATGGCGGACCAGGCTAAAAAGGACATCACCCCCCAACTCGTCATCGTTCGGCATCAGAGCGGCTCGAAGACCAATCAGGTCGAGCAGTTTCCGCTAGACCAGTACAAAGAGATCACCTTCGGACGGACGGCCACCTCGTTGGTGAAATACGACCCGGACCGCGACGACCTCGTGAGCCGCGAGCATGCCAAGATTGAGCAGGATAGCAACAACCCCAACCAGTTCACCATCACCGATCTGAACAGCCGCAACGGTACGTTTGTCAACAAGCAACGCATCATGGGGCTGGCGCACATCAAGCCGGGCGATGAAATCCAGTTTGGGCCGGGTGGACCGGGGTTTGAGTTTGACCTGGATCCGCGCCCGGATAGCCTGATGAAGTCCACCCGTATCGCCGAGGGGCCGGCAGCGCTGGCGGCAGCGGCTCCTCAGCCTACACGCGAGCATGCCGTATCGGCCACCTCCACGGGTGCGCATGACCGCACGCCTGCCGAGCCTGCCAAGCCGAGCGTCGGTAAGGCCACCGTAGAGCGCATGGTCGCGCAGTCGCATGGCAAGTCGAACCGGACGATGATGATGGGGGCCTTCGGGTTGCTGGCCCTCGTGATTCTCGTAGGCGGGTTCTTGTATTACCAGAATCAGCAAACGAAGGCCGATGTGGATGCGGGCTTGTCCAGTGCCAGCGAGGAGATTGCCGGCGTCAGTACCCGGGTAGACTTTATGACCCCGGCTGAGATCGCAGCAGCGAACGAGGAAAAGGTGGTGCTGATCGAGGTAGCCTGGAAACTGGTGCATACCGGTACCGGCGGACAACTCTACCACGAGTACGTCTACCTCACCGATGACAACGGCCAGCAGATGGCTGTGCCTTCGTATATCCAGATGGCAGACGGCGCTATCGAACCCGTACTGACGCTTGATAATGGCGGCGTCAACAAGCCCATTGGGGCGACGGGTGGCGGCGGCTCGGGCTTTATTGTGGGGGCTGAAGGCTTCATCCTGACCAACCGCCATGTGGCAGCAGCCTGGAATTCGACCTATCAGTTCCCACCAGATGCCGTGCCCGGGGCCATCGTCGAACTTGACGCTGACGGTAACCTTGTGGTCGCGGCGATGCTAGAGGAACCCGTCCATGACTGGATCCCGACAGCAGCACGCCAGCTTGGCGGCAAGCCGGTGTCGGGCAAGTTTGCCGAAGGGCGCAACGACTACCTGGATGTGACCTTTCCCAACACCGAACGCCGCATTCCGGCTCGTCTCGTGGCTCCGTCGAACCGCCACGATGTCGCCATGATCAAAGTAGACATCCCGGAGGCCTTGCCGAAAGTCGAGATTCCGGCGTCGTCTTCCATTGATCCTGAAACCCTGAAGGGAGCCAGCGTGACCGTGATGGGCTATCCCGGTATCGCGCCGCAGCCCATCGTCGGCGAGGTCGCGCAGGATCTGGGCACGCGCTTCTCGTCGGGCGGTGCCGTGGATGCCAAGGTGGTGCCGGACCCCACCGTCACGCCGGGCAACATCGGGCGCATCAGCAAAGGGCAGCAGGCTCCGGCAGGGCGTAGCGATGATTTGTACCTCAGCCTGGGCGACTATTATCAGCTTACCGTGACGGCGACAGGCCCTGGCAACAGCGGCGGGCCGGTGTTTGACGACCAGGGGCGTGTCATTGGCATCTTCTCCAATGGCAGCGTCGATATCATGAGCGGCACGAAGATCACCTTTGCCGTGCCGATCTCGTACGGGGCCGAACTGATGGGACGGCAGCAGCCAACGTTCTAGGAATTTTCGAGGGTCGATTTCCGAAAGGCGTTTTTTCCTCCTAGCCTCCACCATTCAATCGACCCTCGAAAATCGACCCTTGTCTTTTCATCAAGCCGTGACTCTGCAACCCGAAGCCTTCATGCCTGCCCTCCTGAACAGATCG
>DATGCC010000315.1:0-2593 GCA_035312345.1 Rhodothermales bacterium | reverse complement strand
GAGCGCGTCAGGCTCAGCACGTATGTACTGCATGCTACGCTGGAGGCGTTAAAAGAACATCCCGAGATGAATGCGCACCTGACGGCAGATATCTTGACGGTATATACCGAGATCAAGTTGGGGCTGGTCGTTGAGGTGGGGAGCGGGGTGCTGGTCGCCTGCATCCCGGACGCATCCCGGAAAACGCATCAGGCGTTGGAACATGCCATCCTTGACCTACGCACACGGGCGCGAAACAGACAACTCAGGCAGGTAGAAACCCACGGAGCCACCTTTACCGTTGCTGACCTAAGTTCCTTCGCGGTCGATACCTTCACGCCCATCCTGTTGCCGTCATCTATCGCCCTCCTCGGCCTTGGGCGTGTGCGGCAGTCGTGCGTACCTACGCCCCAGGGCTATCGGCCTGCGCGTCTGCTTTCGCTGAGTCTTACCTTCGACCATCGGGGGTGCCATGGCCTGCGCGCCGGACGCTTTATGACGAGCTTGGTGAAGCGCCTTGAGAGCATGTCGCCCGTGCCTGAGGTGGTCTGTTTGAATTAAAACAGTTTCTTAGGAAGCATAGCTTCGGAATCATTTCCGTAACTTCCTACAAGGACTCGACTTAACAAATCCTATCTGCGTTCGAACGCTGTTTCGCGCTTGATCTCACGGCCTCCGATACCGCCCGCCTCACGGGCCTTTCGGTGCGCTCTGTGAACACCATCTTCCTCAAAATCAGGCAACGACTGGCCCAAGACTGTGAGGCCCAGTCGCCCCTCTCCGGCCTCATCGAAGTCGACGAATCCTACTTCGGCAAACGGCACGTCAAAGGCAAACGTGGGCGCGGGGCCTCGGGCAAGACCATCGTCTTGGGCATCTAGCGCGAGGCCGGGGTCTACAGATCGTCCCTGATGCCTCGAAAAAGACGCTCCAGGGCATTGCGGTCGTGTGGCGCTGGAGTCGGTCATTCACAGTGACGGCTGGCGCGGCTACGACGGGCTGGTTGACGTGGGCTATGCCAGGCATTTTCGGGTGCATCATAGCAAGAGTTTGTTCGGGGCACGCAGCATATCAACGGTCTTGAATTGTTTTGGAGCTACGCAAAGCGGCGTCTGGTTCATCTCAACGGGGTGCCGCGGCACATCTTCTACTTGCACCTGAAGGAGAGCGAGTGGCGGTTCAATCATCGGCACGAGGGTCTTTATCAGGCGTTGCATAGATTGCTCCGAGCACACCCGCTATAAACACGTTTGCTTCCTAAGAAACCGTTTGGTAAGTCAGCCGGAAAGCGAGCATGAGGGATTTTTGTCGCAGCGGCAAACGACTTTTGAGGCGCGTAGCAGAGCTACGGGCTGATAAAGCGGATATCGATCCGACAAAGAGAGCCATGCGCAGCCCCGGATCACCTTACCAAACGGTTTCTAAGGCCCTAAAATATTTGCGTGAACGTGGATCATCAGCCTGTCTAGCGTAGGGTTCTGTTTTTCAACGGCACCTCTCATGCGCTATGTTTTTGCTGGCATGTTTGGAGGGGAAGTGCGTACCCATGTGGAACGATGTGGTGCGACGACTATTGAAGCAGGGCATTTGTGTCGATACCATTTATAGCCTATCATTCTAAATTGTGTGTCGCATGAGTGAGTATCGCACGAACAGGTAGGCTGACTGCTGCAAGCTACCGCATGGAATGAAGCTCGAAACGCCAGGAACCAGGGCCAGGCGGGAAGACATCTTTCGGGGCGTCTACGAAGAGAACCGAAAGATTGTCAACCAGCCGGTCGATGCCAAGAAGATTCAGTCGCGCCGCGCTGCCGTATGGCGGATGCGGGTCGGGCTGGCTTTGGCTGTCGTGCTGGTGCTCGCCGGAGGCTTCCGGGCCTATCAGGAAATCGCGGCCTCGCAGCGGAGCGAACAGGGCAAGGGCGTTGTGCCGGTCAGCGGCGAGGGGTTGTCGGCGGCGGAGCGCATGGCGCAGGAGTTTCGGAGCCCCGCCGATCCGGGCGTGACCGAGGAGGGCGTGTTCGGCACAGAAAACGAAGTGCCTATCGCCAACCTCTTCGGCTTGCAGGTCAACACCATCGTCATTGACGCGGGGCACGGCGGCTCCGATCCGGGGGCGATAGGGCCGGGCGGGACGCGGGAAAAGGACATCACCCTCGACGTAGCCCGTCGGCTCCAGCGTCGGCTCGACCGCCAGGGCTTTCAGACCTTAATGACGCGAGAGGGCGACAGCAAGCTATCGCTACAGGAGCGCGTCGACTTTGCCAACGAGCAGGGGGCCGACCTCTTCATTTCCATCCACGTCAACGCGCTCCCGGCTCCTGAGGTGGTCTCCGTCGAGACCTATTATTTTGGCATCCATTCGGATGCGCAGACGCTCCAACTGGCCCAGCGCGAGAACGCCGACTCCGATCTGTCGATGGCAAATTTCAGGGAAGAGATCGAAAAGATGGGGAATACCATGAAGTTTCAGGAGTCAAAACAACTGGCGGGCTCGATTCAAAAGATGCTTTATCGTAATATGCGCCGGGTAAACGACGATATCAGCGACTGGGGCTTCAAGCCCGGTCCGTTTGTGGTGTTGCTGGGTGTGGACGTGCCGGGGGTGCTGGCC
>DATGCC010000314.1:0-2647 GCA_035312345.1 Rhodothermales bacterium | reverse complement strand
AGCTTGCCCGGCAGCGTCGAAGTCAAACTCATTGATCAAGAGCACATCGGGGTTCACCCGCTGCACGATCTCCGCGATGACGTTCGGCTGCGAACTCCCCGGCGCAGCGAGTTCAGTGACGAGGTCGCCCGTATCGAACCTGTTCAGGGAGGCGTTGAACGTCGCGAATCGCACCTCGGTGGCTTGTGCCTGGACAAGTCCCAAGGCAAGAACGGCGAAGATAAGTAGCCGAGCTCTGCTTGAATGGTGCATTAGTGTTCCTGGGTCGAGAGATTCAAGACCGAAAGTGCGTCCCCGGCTGCTTACGAGTTATCCAAAGAGCTAGCAGTCTGTCGGACTTGGAACCGATGGAGTACGAACTGGACGAATACGGCGATCGAACGCGCTCTCACGCGAAATCCGGAGGGGTCGAGGCATTATGAACATCTCAGATTTCACACTGTGGGCCGTTGCATCCTCCAGTCCGGCAGACTGCTAGCCGATGCGCTCGGGGTCGACCGGTAGATTCAGTAATCAGTGCACTAATCGAGCCAGCTGCCGGAATAGTGGTTCGGATTAAGCAGTTGCGCTGAATCGGGGTCCGGGTGACATCCGTCGGGCGTCCTTTTGTAAAGAATTCCGACGATCAATCCGGCGGCTCGGGGCACACAACGGACATGGCATGCTGCGCTGCAGGGTGTGCCACGAGGCACGAAGAAGATAGGAGGTCTTTTCAATGCCGTAACTTCAGTAGAGATGGAGGAGGGCCCTCCGGAGCCGCCCTGCAGGGGGAGGCTTCAAACAACCCTGAGCTGCTGCGGTCAAGAGCCGTGGTGGTGAGCGTCAGGGAAAAGGCGCCGAAGGAGGCGTCAGGTATGGAACAGCGAGACGAGCGCAAGCGAACCACTGCTGAAGCATCGAAAGCAGCAATGGGCGACATCGAAACCGGGTCTTCTTGCAGGGTCCGGGATGAATCCAGCGGGTGCCTGCTGACAGGCTGGGTGGTGTCCGGTGTGTAGGTGGCGTGACGCTGCTCCAGGCTCTATTGAGGAACGTGGGAACCTGTCGTGCCGATGATAAGGGAGAAGCGGCAAGTGGTTAGCGCCACGAGCGCGAGCGTACCGATGCGGCGCACAGGGGCGGAGCAACTCGTAGTAGCGAGGAAGCCTGGTAATGCGGGCGGAGCGAAGGGGTTGCGTCATTCGGCCTTGGACGTGGGTCAACCCGCAAGGGGAGGAGCCCATGGCTGAGGCAAAGCCGTTTGGTATTTCCAAACGTGCCGTGTGGGACGCGTACCGCAAGGTGAGGGAGAACCGCGGTGCGGCGGGAGTGGACGGACAATCACTGGAGGACTTTGAGCGAGACCTGAAGAACAACCTGTACAAGCTGTGGAACCGAATGGCCTCGGGGAGTTACTTCCCGCCGCCGGTGCTGGCGGTTGAGATACCCAAGGCGGGTGGTGGGAAACGGCGCCTCGGGGTACCGACGGTTTCCGACAGGATCGCACAGATGGTCGTCAAACGCGCCTTCGAGCCAGAGGTGGAGCCTTACTTCCATCCAGACTCATATGGCTATCGGCCGGGAAAGTCGGCGCTGCAAGCAGTGGGCGTTACGCGTCAACGCTGCTGGCAATACGATTACGTACTGGAGTTTGACATCAAAGGCCTATTCGACGCGATCGATCACCGGCTGCTGATGCGGGCGGTGGACAAGCACACGGACTGTCGGTGGGTGAAGCTGTATATCGAGCGTTGGCTCGTGGCACCCTTCGAGCAGGCGGATGGGACGCGAGAAGCACGCACCAGTGGTACCCCGCAAGGGGGCGTGGTGAGCCCGCTGCTGGCGAACCTGTTTCTGCACTATGTGTTTGACCGATGGATGGAACGGCAGTTTCCCGCCAATCCATTTGCGCGCTACGCCGACGATGGCGTGGTGCACTGTCGCAGTGAAGCACAGGCTCGTTTGCTGAAGACTCGTCTCGATGAGCGCTTCGGCGAGTGCGGGCTGACGCTACACCCACAGAAGACACGGGTCGTTTGCTGTCACGTGAACAAGCCCCTCGGTGAGGGCGTCCACAAGCAGTTCGATTTCTTGGGATACTGCTTTCGGCCACGGTTGGTGCGCAGCCGCGGCGGGCGGATGTTCGTCGGCTTCACGCCCGCGATCAGCCCGACTGCGGCAAAGCGTCTACGCGCCGAGGTGCGTCGATGGCGGCTTCATTGTCGAACACCCGCGAGCGTGCAGGACCTGGCGCAGTGGTCGAATCCGGTCATCCGTGGCTGGCTCAATTACTACGGCGCCTATAACCGCAGCGCGCTTATTCCCTTGGCCCGGCACATTGACTGGCATCTTTTGAAGTGGGTCAAAACGAAATACCGTAAGCGAGGTCGGTCGTGGTGTCGTGCTCGGCGCTGGCTGGGGCAGGTTGCTCGCCATCAGCCGGCCCTGTTCGTGCACTGGCCACTGGCTCCGCCGTTCCCGGCTGAATGATGGGAGCCGTATGAACGGAGACGTTCACGTACGGTTCTGCGAGGGCCTTGGGGTGAAATTCCCCAGGGCTACTTACCAGTCTGCTTTCGGGCGCATCGCGGACGCTTGAAGTGAGCGAGGCTTGCCGGGCCGTGCGGGCGCGCGACACCCTTTCTGGGCCAGCCTTGTCCGGCGAACC
>DATGCC010000313.1:0-2696 GCA_035312345.1 Rhodothermales bacterium | reverse complement strand
AGAACTCAAAACCCTGGAACTTGATGAACGGATTGACCTGGAAGGCCGTCTGGTACGAGAAACCAGGGTTGAAGCGCGGCAGGAAGTCGCTGGGGCGTTCTTCATCGATTTGTTCAATGACGTTGTAGTAGCGCCCGCCGGCCCGGTCGCCGCCGTAGATGTAGTCGCGGGTGCCTTTGTCAGTGCTGTGGTAGACCGAGCCTGTCAGGCGCACGCGCAGGTCGTCGTTCATCTGGTTGTCGTAGCCCAGCTTGGCGAACACAGCTACGCCGTCGTCTCCTTTGAGGGGGCTCTGGTTCAGCCGTCCGTTCGACATACCCACCACGCCGAGGAAGCCCGAACCCATGTAGGTCACTTCGGCGAACGGCTCCGTCGTGAAGGAGTCCATGATGTAGTTGCCCACGAACGGGTTGTAGATCACCATCGCGTTGTCGGAACGGCGGAAGTGGGTGTCGCCGTAGTTGATCTCGTCCATCCCGAAGCGGAAGCGGAGGTTCTCCATGAGGGGGGCCATGAAGTCTTCGCTGATGAAGTCCAGGTTGTCGACTTGGAAGTAGCCGCCTTTGACGTAGGCCTCCGTGTGGTGGCGCGAGGAGAGGTAAGTGCGGATATGCATGCGCATGCCATCGGCGATCTGCACATCCATGTTGAGGTTGGCCGTGGGCAGGGTGAAGTTGGAGGCCAGTTCGACCAGATCGTCTGCATCGTTCGAGTGCGACAAGCCCTGGAACTGAATGGCGAAGTCGCCGCCGACGTGTACGTACAAACCGTCGAAGGGGACACCGGCTACTTTGGGAGCCTCAAACACGTTGATGCCTTCCAGGCCGGGGGTTCTGTAGTATTGCAGGTCTTTGACAACCTGTGCGTAGGAGCTTCCTGCTGTCAGCAGTGCAGTCAACACGAAGAGGGTTAAGATATTCCGTAGCGTTTTCATGGGTCTATGGTCAGTTGGTCGGCTCAGCCGGATATCCTTTGGAGGAGATACCCCACCTCCCCAACCATGTTAGTTGGAGGAACTGCTAGTTTGCGGTATGGCGATTAAGTTGAAGTGGACCGTGATGGCGTCGTGTGCTTTGATGAGGCCAAGCAGGGCCGTAGGCGGGTCCACGCCGAAGTCACTCATCAGGAGGGGTAGGCTGCCCGTGGCCTGGTACGTGCCGTTGGGCTGTTGATGGCCCTGCACCGCCAGCGTAACGGGCCGCTCTTTGCCGGCGATGGTTAGCCGGCCGGTGACGCGTAGTGGGAGCGGATAGGCTCCGGTGTCGGTGGTGGGGGCAGCCAGTTCGGCCTTGCTCAGGCGAAACCGGATCTGGGGATACGTCTCGGCTTTGAGGGCGTCGTACAGATCCTTGTTCATGCGGGATTTCCCACAGTCGAACTGCCGCACCGGGACCGTCAACTCGGCAGCAGCTTCGCGGCTGTCCGGTGCTGTCTCGCTTTCAAGGAACCCTGTCCCATCGATGGTGCCTGCCTCACAGGTGAAGGTGTTGACAGACGAGCTTCCCTCGATCCAGAGCTGGCTTTCGTCGGCCAGCGTCAGGCGGATCTGGGAGGTTGCCATCTGTGCACCGCTCAGCAGCGGGGCCAGCACCAGCAGCGCATACAGAAGAAAGCGGTATGAGCGAGCCTGCGGTTTCATGGGTCCAAGCGCTTTAAGGATGGCCTGATTACTTCGCTGGCGCAGCGATGGCCTTGATGTGCACGACGACGTCATCGCCGGTCTTCAAGGTGCCGAGCATGGCCGTAGGCGGATCAACGCCGTGGTCGCTCATCGTGACGGGCAGGGTGCCCGTCAGTTGCATATTGCCGTTGGCCAGCATCTCGCCTTTCACCGTCGTCGTGACCGTATTCGTCACGCCCGCGATGGTCAGTTGCCCGGTCGTCTTTATGTTAAAGGCGTTGCCGGTGCCAGGAACGACCTCGGCTTTGGTCAGCTTGAAGCTGATGGTCTTGTGGTCGTCGGATTTCAGGGCCTTGCGGGTTTTCTTGTTCATTGTGCCGTTGTCGCAGTCCAGTTCGCTCGGCACCGAGATTTCAGCGACGGGGATGCCGGTCACGCTCTCGCCGACTTCAGCGTCCAGCCAGCCCTTAACCTGGGTGGCGTCGCATTGCCAGTCGTGCAAGGACGAGGTGCCAGTGACCCAGAGGGTGCTGGCTTCGGTGAGTGTGTAGCGGATCGTCGGGTTGGGTTGCCAGGCCGCTAGCAGGACGAGCATCAGGGCGGCAAGAGGTATATAGAGTTTGGTCATGACTTCTTTTTATGTAAAGTGGCAGTGTTTGCTGTTCTGATGTTAAAATCGGTCACGGCAAGGTTTTTCGATGCAGGGCTTTCCCGTCAGGGAGATGTAGGGCTTCATCCCTACGGCGTGTGGGGCATTTGCCTACATGGACCCTGTTGAACCTACGGTATGCATCAGAAACACCCTTTCGGCGCAGCGGTTGATAGCTTACAGCCATCCGGTGTCTCTTATGAAGCTGCCTATCTACCTTGATTACAACGCGACCACACCCGTCGATCAGCGGGTGGTGGAGCGGATGCTGCCGTTTTTTACGGAGCAGTTTGGCAATGCATCAAGCAAGGGGCATCCGTTTGGCTGGGCCGCCGAGGAAGCCGTTGAGCAGGCCCGCGAGCAGGTTGCTGGGGCCATCGGCGCGACGCAGGAGGAGATCACCTTCACCAGCGGAGCCACCGAAGC
>DATGCC010000312.1:0-3086 GCA_035312345.1 Rhodothermales bacterium | reverse complement strand
GCCGCGATGGCTTCGAGCGTGGCTTCGAGCAGCAGCTTTTCGGTAAACGGGTCACCGACCTGCACGCTGGGGCGCTTGGCTTCGCTGGCTTCGCTGATCTCCTCCGAGGCAAACGTCGCGCCGTGGATGCCGTCGCGCCCGGTGGCCGAGCCAACGATGTAGACTGCGTTGCCCACGCCCTCGGCAATCGCAGAGGCCGTCTGCCCCACTTTCACCACACCTACGCTCATCGCGTTGACGAGCGGGTTGCCTTCGTACGACGGATCGAAGTACACCTCGCCGCCGACAGTCGGGACGCCAAACGAGTTGCCATAATCGCCGATGCCACGCACGACGCCGTCGAAGAGGTAGCGGACGCGGGGATTGTCGAGCGAGCCGAAACGGAGCGAGTTGAGCGAACAGATGGGCCGCGCGCCCATCGTAAAAATGTCGCGGTGGATGCCGCCCACGCCCGTCGCTGCGCCCTGGTAGGGTTCCACGGCAGAGGGATGGTTGTGGCTCTCGATCTTGAACGCGCACGCCATCCCATCGCCAATATCGACCAGCCCGGCATTTTCTTCGCCCGCGCCCACGAGCAGGTTTTCACCCTCACGCGGCAGCGTCTTGAGCACGGCAATGGAGTTTTTATACGAGCAATGCTCGCTCCACATCACCGAGTAGATGCCCAGTTCGGTAAACGTCGGCGTGCGGCCCAGCCGCTCGACGATCCAGCCGTACTCTTCTTCGGTGAGGCCATGGTCGAGCGCGAGGGCGAGGTTAACTTCAGGTTCTTGCAGCGTGGCGGTTGACATGCGCAGGGACGATCAATAGGGTGTCAGAAAGCGCGAGAAAAGCAGGTCCAAAATACAAAAGGCGAGCGACCCGGTTTTGCTGGATCGCTCGCCCTGTTGCAAAGCCTCCGTCAATTCGTACGTCAAGGGGAATGGCTAATGGCTTAGCCGAACAATGTTTGTAGGCGCGTTGCGCTCAACCCGCTGTCCTCGCGGTCGCCGATCTGTACAAAGACGTCGTTGAAGAAGAAGGTCACCTCGCTACCGAGGCGGGCGAAGGGGCGGGCTTCGGGATAGAGTCGCAAGAACCGAAAATAGGCATCCGATGCAAAGCGGAGGCGCACGATGCTGTTGTTGTCTGCATCGAAAGCGCTGTCTTCCCACCGGCCATCGCGGGTTTCCAGCATGATGCGGTCGTTGATGATACGCTGGTTCGGCGAGGTGGGTCGGGCGAAGGCGTGGGCCTCGCGCATGGCACGGATCTGCTTACTGGCTTCCACCGCCATTTCTCCCGTGCTCTCCTGCATCGCCGCTTCGGTGGGAGCAAACGATAGATTGGCATCCATCCGATTGCTAACGTTCTGGTTTCCGGCGAAGCGCTCTTCTTCCTGCACGAGGTAGGAGGTGTAGGGGGTCACAAGGCCATATTCTTTTGCCAGCGCAATGACCTCGTCTTTCAACTCTTTGTTTTCGCCGTTCAGCCGGATGGCCTCCAACAACTGCCCGACGCGGCGGGTAGCCCACAGGCGGGCGATGAAGTCATAGTCCCGCTCCAGCGTGGGAAAGCGGAACTGGTAGCGCTTGATCGTCCACTGGTCCGCCAGTCGGCCAGCGAGCGTCGAGAGTGGCTTGCCCGGCGAGCGATAGCGGCCCACGACGATGAGTTGCGTATCCTTGTAAAGATCTGGCAGGATCTTGGGAACGATCGCGTAGGCATCGGCTCCGGTAAGCTCCAGCCGGAGGTTGGTCATCACCGGGTAGCGCACCTTGTCGAAGAAGCTGGCAATGCGCGTCTCGATGTTTTCCTCCAGCGAAATGTAGTCGGCAAAGCCACCCGAGTTTGCCGAGAGGCCGTCCAGCAGCCGCGTGTTAACATCATAACCCACGCCAAAGGAAAAGACGCGTACCCCGGCATTGGCCTCCTGCACGTTAGCCCGGATGTCGGCCTCGTCGGTGATGCCAATAGACGGAAGGCCATCGGTGATAAAGACAATGGTGCCAGCGGTGCCCTGGAGCAGGTTGGCCGCGGCAAGCAGCGCCTCGTTGATATTGGTGCCGCCGCTGGCTTCGAGTTGGTCCACGAAATACAGCGCGTCGTCGCGGGCAGAAGCCGGGCGGAGTTCCGGGCGGAAGACTTCTACATCGGTGCTGAAAGAGATGAGGCCAAAACGGTCGCGGTCGCCCAGGTGGTTGAGGCAGTAGCGCAACGCGTCGCGGGCCTGCTCCATCTTGTCAGCCCGCATAGAGCCGGAGGTATCGAGCACGAAGACGATATCCTGTGGCTGAACCTGGCGCTCATCAAACTCCATCGGCGGATCCAGCATGAGCATGAAGTAGCCGGGCTGGTCGGTGTAGGGCCGGTGCGTCAGCAGCGTCGCGCCCAAGTCGCTCTGGTCCAGGTTGTAATAGAGTACGAAGTCGCGTCCGTCAAGCGCGTCGGTGGCCTCGAAGACGGCCTCGGCTTCCTGGTTGCTCGTGCGCCGTACGTCGATAGCATGCGAGGGCGAGTAGAGGTTTTGCACCCCATTCGAGCCACGTACATGCACGCGGATAAGGCTCTGCAGCGTGTTGACGGGTTCGGGGCGTTGTGCGTTGCGCGGTGTTTCGAGGGGTCTCGGAAGTGGCCTCGGGCGCGGCCCGACAGAGCGGGCACTCAGGGTGCCCTGCATCGGGTAGCTGAAGCGCACCGTCTGTCGATCCATGCGCAACTCGGCGTCGTAGCGCAGCGTGATGGTGCGGGACTCGCCGGGCGGAATGGGGAAGAGGCGCGCCTGGAACGTGCGGTAATCCACCATTTCCAGCAGTGCCGGATCCATATTCTCCCGAACGATACTCTCGTAGATTTCCTGGGCGCGCTCTTCCTCCATCACCTCGCCCTGCATCGGCTCGCCATTCACCGTCATCGAGAAGTCGGAGATCTGTGCTTCGGGTGGCAGCGGCAGCATGAAGCGGCCTTCGACGGTCGAATAGCCGTTGTTCTGAAACTCATGCTCTACGGTCACCACTGCAAACCGATCCTGCACATCGGCCACCACGCTGTGCCGCTGCAAGTCCAGGTCCAAAACCTGCATGTCCGGCCCGATGATGATGCCTTGC
>DATGCC010000311.1:0-13360 GCA_035312345.1 Rhodothermales bacterium | reverse complement strand
CGCCGCTCGATCCTCCCTCCGATTTGCGCCCGGCCTGACACAATGAAAACCTACAAAGACATCGTTGGCGACGGCGGCTCGCAGATCGTCTGGCAGGTGACCGAGCAGGCCACCCGCATCCAGCGGCGCATGGCGTCGGTGCGGCATGTCATTGCGGTGATGAGCGGGAAAGGCGGTGTGGGCAAGAGTTCGGTGACGGTGAATCTGGCTTCGGCGCTGGCACTCGACGGCTCAGCGGTGGGCATTCTGGACGCCGATCTCAACGGCGCTTCCGTTGCCCGGATGACCGGCGTCAGCGATCACCTGCTTGCCATTGGGCCGGACGGCGTGGAGCCTGCCAAAAGCGACCTCGGCCTCAAGATCATGTCCATCGACCTGTTTCTGCCCAACGAAGAAACGCCAGTGCTGTGGGATGCGCCAACGCAGAAAGACGCCTTCACCTGGCGCGGCATGATGGAGACCGCCGCCCTGCGCGAACTTCTTTCGGACACAAATTGGGGCGAACTCGACTACCTGCTCGTGGACCTGCCGCCCGGCACCGACAAGCTGCCCAACCTCGTCGATCTCCTTCCGCAACTGACCGGTACCATTGTCGTCACCATCCCGTCGGGCGTGTCGCAGTTTGTGGTGGGCAAATCGATCAGCATGGCCCAGAATGTGCTTAAGACGCCCGTGATTGGGCTGGTCGAGAACATGTCGGCGTATATCTGCGCACATTGTGGCAAGGAGGAGGCGCTGTTCCCTACGGGCCGCGTACAGCAGTGGGCCACCGACCACGAGGTATCGTTCCTCGGCAGCATCCCGTTCGACCCGCGCCTCGCCGCCGCTGCCGATGCGGGCATGTTGTTTATGCACGAGCATGCTACATTGCCTGCCGGACGGGCTATTCAAGATCTAGCGGATCAGGTGAAAGCGTTTGTAGACTTGTAACCGCAGAGGACACGACGTACGCAGAGCAAAGCCAACACTAAACAAGACGACAGCGATGAAATTCTTATGCGTGGAATGCGATGAACCGATGGCGCTCCAGGGCACACGCGGCCCGGATGAAGGCTCTATGACGCTTATCTTCGGCTGCCCATCGTGTGACAAGCAAACGGCGATGCTGACCAACGCGATGGAAACGCAGATGGTACGCGCCCTGGATGTAAAGATCGGCGGACGGAGTGTCCCCGCTGCACCGATGGAGACGATGCGCGGTGCCCTCGCCCAGCAACGCGAGGACATTGTGGTGACTGAAGCCGCTCCACAAACAACCCCGCAGCCTGCGCCCTCTGGATCGCGGTGCCCGTTCTCCGGCGTCGTCGCGGAAGCCTTCGAGCAGCAACAGCCCACTACGGGCCCCACCTGGACCGCCGACGCCGAGGCCCGCATTGAGCGCGTGCCCACCTATATCCGGTCAATGATCAAAAAAGGCGTGGAAGACTATGCCAGCGAGCAGGGCTATGCCGAGATCACGCCTGCTGTCATGGACGAGGTGAAGGGTCGCTTCGGGATGTAACCCTCACAGGTAGCCAAGCAGCAGCAGGACGATCACAATCACGAGGAGCAAACCGAGGGTACCACTTGGGAAATATCCCCAATTGCGGCTGTGCCCCCATGTCGGAATTGCCCCAAGCAAGAGCAGAATCAAGACGATAATTAAGATCGTTCC
This sequence comes from Rhodothermales bacterium, assembly GCA_035312345.1. GTDB lineage: Bacteria > Bacteroidota > Rhodothermia > Rhodothermales > DATGCC01 > DATGCC01. The sequence continues at coordinate 11,706 of DATGCC010000311.1, read as the reverse complement.
TAGCATAGCACACCTCCAAAGCTTCGTTTAGAGAACAATCCTGCCGGACCTGCACGCACGTGTCCCTCAGAATCTGACTCTTTGCTAATCCACCATCTCAAAAGAGGTTTGAGCGGTGGTGAAACGAAGTTGTCGATCTGTGAAACGATGTAGCAACAAGACAAGCTTATTGTCACTCTCCGAGAAGCTTCTTTCCATGCATAGCAGCTAGCACTGTTTGTGCGTCTTGCTCGCCGACGACCTCATTTATGAAACCAGCCAGCAGCATGCGCAATCGGTCCGGGTCAGGATCAAGGTCGTTGAGCAGGGCAGCGGCGTCGCGGAGCAGGCTGCGCCAGGAGTCGTTGTCGGGGAAATGGGCGCGCCCACCGGCACGGTTCGTGGCGAGGTCGAGCCGGAGTTCAAAGCAGCCATGGAAGCGTTCCAGCGTGGCGCGTTCGTCGGGCGTAAAGCAGGTCCAGAAGTGCTGCACGTCTTCCTCCGAACGGTCCCCTTTGAGGCCGTGCAGATACCGGTCACCTGGCACATAAATCTCGTCGAACCAGACGCGGCTCAGGACTGCTGCCAGTTGCTCGTTCTCGACGTAGCGGCGGCACGCATCGCGGCAGGCTTCCGAGGTCAGAAACGCCAGAAACACGGTGACGCGCTCACGGGCGTTGAAGGGATGGGTCGTAATCTTGCCGTGCATAATCAGGCCAGGCTTTCTCGCAAGAACATGCAATATGAGCACTCCTGAGCGAAAATACCACCAGGCCGCCATAGCCTATCTCATCTACGGCCTCCTCTACTGGCTGGGCGGATGGTATTTGATCAAAGTTGGCGTATCGCAGCAAGATGGCATGCTCTGGCTCCTCATCGGTGCGGCGTTCGTCTTGGTCTTCCCACCGCTCATCTGGAAAGGGTTTAAATGGTTCACCCGCATCCTCGCTGTGCTCGTGGGCATGCGCGTCATCGGGCTGGCACGCGTTATTATGAACGATGCCGGGCAAACCATACGCCTGCCCTGGAACGCCGAAATAGCGCAGGTCGTCGGGGCATACATTTTCCTCACCATCGCCGCGATCACCTGCTTTATGTTGGCCCGCGCTAGCTGGAGCAAACAAATGGCTCAAGATTCAATGTCCCAGGTTCAACACCATCAACCTTGAACCTTAAACCAGTAACCAACCCTTCAAAACTCGATCTCCGGCAAGTCTTTCCACTTCGGCTCTCCGTGGGGCTTGAAATTCTGTGTAGTGATGAAGTGCCAGCCTTTGTGAAAGTTGAGCTTGAACTTGCCCCCGCCGTAGTGCTCAAAGAGATAACCCATCGGATCATTGAGCAGATCGAAGTTGTCGACGACGCGGTGGCGGGCCAGCCCTTTGAACCGAACTGAGTTTTGCCACGGCTCCTGTACCAGAATGGTAACCGTCGATTCGCTGAGTAGTTCGAGAAAAGCGCTTTGCAGTTCGGCGTCGGTAGGCTGGTCGTTACCTTTCCGTTCTAATTGGCGCGTTACGTACTTTTTGTAGATCGGCCATACCCATTCCATGGGCACTATCCTCTTTTTTGCTTGACATTTTATTTTATTTTCGATAATTGAGCAAGGTACTGATACGGGAAACCACCGAATCGGAGCCGCTGGCGACAGATCCTGCACGAAGTGTTCTGTTCGTCTAGGCTATACGTCCGATTGGATACGTCCATCTATAAAACAGAAGGAGATGTAATCCATGAGACCCAAGCCGTTTGCTTTTCTATTCGTACTCCCCCTTGTATTACTCCTCGCCGGATGTGGCGGTGGCGGCGAAGACGCCGACATGGCCGATGGCGACGACGCGGCGACAGAAACGCCTGCTGCGCCTATGGAGCCCGCCGGAACCGCTTCTATCACGGGCACCATCAGTTTCACCGGCACGGCTCCCGAGCCACAGCCCCTTCGCCTGGACCGCGAATGCCAGGAGTTGCATGATGCCGCTGTTAATGCGCAGAACGTCGTGGTTAACGACAACGGCACCCTCAAATATGCATTTGTCTACGTCAAAGGGGGCCTCGGCGACCGCACCTTCCCTACCCCCACCGAGCCGGTCGTCTTTGACCAAACAGGCTGCATGTACAAGCCGCATGTCTTTGGCGTACAGACAGGGCAGCCTATCCAGATCCTGAACAGCGATCCGCTGCTGCATAACATCCATGCGCTGCCTGAAGAAAACCGGCCCTTCAACTTCGGTATGCCTAACCAGGGCGATGAGCGCATGCAGGCGTTCCGCACGGAAGAGATCATGGTGAGAATTAAGTGCGACGTGCATCCATGGATGGGAGCCTGGGCCGGCGTGCTGGATCATCCCTACTTCAGCACCACAAGCGACGACGGCACCTTTAGCATCGAAGGGCTGCCCGCCGGAACCTACACCATCGAAGTCTGGCATGAAACCCTACCCGCCCAGACGATGGAAGTCACCGTAGCCGATGACGAAGCCGCCACCGCCGATTTCTCCTTCGGCGACGCTAGTTAAAAGATTGAGCCTAAGAGGCTATGAGTCTAGGAGACATAAGAGTAATCATAGACTCATAGCCTCTTAGACCCATCTCCCCTTTTCCCTCCGGCATGGCTGCTCTTTCCCACCTCATCCCCTGTGGGATGCCATTGCCCTAACCTCGGACGATGAGACACGATGGCAAACGGTGCCAAAGAATCGACCGCTCACGAGGCCGCCCACCTTCACGAGGAGACATCCTCGTCGCTTGAACACCACGACGATCATCACGGTCACCACGCGGAACAGGGCTTCTGGCGCAAGTACATCTTCTCCACGGACCACAAGGTCATCGGCCTGCAATATGGCCTGACGGCGCTTTTCTTTCTCTTCTTCGGCTTCTGCCTCGTGATGCTGATGCGCTGGCAATTGGCTTATCCGGGGGAAGCGCTTCCGATCATTGGCAACCTCTTCGGCGACGAGCGGATGCCGGGTGGCGTGATGCTGCCGGAGTTCTACAACCAGCTCGGCGCGATGCACGGCACCATCATGGTGTTCCTCGGCATCGTCCCGCTGGCGGTGGGCGCGTTCGGCAATTACATTGTGCCCCTCCAGATTGGCGCACCGGACATGGCCTTCCCGAAGCTCAACATGGCGAGCTACCACTGCTACTTCTGGGGCGGCGTCATCATGCTGGCGAGCTTCTTCGTCCCGGCAGGCGCGGCGAAAGCAGGCTGGACCTCCTACGCACCGCTGTCCGTGATCGAGTCGATGGGGCAGACGATGTGGCTGATCGGCATGATCTTCCTCATTACGTCGTCGCTGCTGGGAGCAGTTAACTTTCTCACCACGATTATCCAACTACGGGCACCGGGCATGAGCTTCTTCCGGATGCCCTTTTTTGTGTGGGCACAGTTCGTTACCTCGTTCCTGCTCCTGCTGGCCTTCCCGCCCCTCGAAGCGGCAGGCGTGCTGCAACTGATGGACCGGCTCTTAGACACGAGCTTTTTCATGCCCAGCGGCCTCGTCGTCAGCGGTGAAACGCTCGACATCAGTGGCGGCGGTAGCCCGATTCTGTGGCAGCACCTGTTCTGGTTCCTGGCGCATCCCGAAGTGTACGTGCTGATCCTACCTGCGATGGGCATTGTGGCCGAGATCCTCGCCAACAACACGCGGAAGCCGCTGTGGGGCTACCGGCTGCTCGTCTACGCGACGCTGTTCCTCGGCTTCATGTCATTCGTCGTGTGGGCCCATCACATGTTCATCACCGGGATGGGGACGTCCATCAGCGCCTTCTTCCAACTGACCACGATGATCATTTCGATCCCGTCGGTGATCATCCTCTCGGCGTTTTTCATCACGCTGTGGGGCGGTTCTATCCGCTTCACCACGCCGATGCTCTTTGCGCTGGGCTTCCTGCCCATGTTCGGCATCGGCGGGCTGACGGGCCTGCCACTCGGCCTCGCGCCTACAGACATCCCGCTGCACGACACCTACTATGTGATCGGCCATTTCCACTACGTCGTCGCGCCCGGCACCATCATGGCGCTGTTTGCGGGCATCTACTACTGGTACCCCAAAGCGACGGGCCGCAAGCTCAACGATATGCTCGGCAAGGTCCACTTCTGGGGAACGCTGATCTTTATGAATGGCATCTTCTTCCCCATGTTTATCCAGGGGATGGCGGGTGTCTCGCGACGGCTCTACGATGGCGGAGCTATCTACGACTTTGCCGAGCCGGTCATTCACTACAACCAGTTTATGTCGATCTCGGCGTGGCTGCTGGCGCTGGCGCAGATCCCCTTCATCATCAACTTCTTCCTGAGTATAAAGAAGGGCAAGGAGACGCCAGACAATGCCTGGGACGCCACCACGCTCGAATGGTCGGCTGCTCCCTCGCCACCCATCGCGCACGGCAACTTCGCCACCATCCCTCATGTGTACCGGGGACCGTACGAGTACAGCGTGCCGGGTGCGGAGGTCGATTTCACGCCACAAGATGAGCCAGAGGCTGCGGAAAGCACCAGCCCGGTAACCGCTGAGACAGAGGTATAACTGAGGATGGGGATGTGGGAGGATGGGCGTATGGGAGACTATTCTCCCCCACCCTCCCACACGCCCATCCTCTCAACCCCAATCCCCACTATGGAAATTCCCTTCACCGTTGCGGCCCGGCCCGATACGGGCGTGTACAATGCCAAGCTGGGCGTGTGGCTGTTCCTCGCCTCTGAGGTGATGCTCTTCGGGGGACTGTTCTCGGCGTACGTCTTCCTACGCATCGGCGCGCCGGAGTGGCCCGGCATGATCGACGGCGAGATGGTGACGCGGGCGCACAACATCCTCAACGTACCGCTGGCGACGCTCAACACAATGGTTCTCATTGCTTCCAGCGTAACGATGGTCATGGCCTGGGCCTCGCTGAAGCTGAACAACTTCGGCAAGTACAAGCTGTACATGGGCCTCACCATCCTGGCGGCATTCGGCTTTCTGATCATCAAAGCCATCGAGTACGGCAGCAAGTTCTCGCACCACCTGTATCCATCGGAGAGCACGTTCCTGGCGATCTATTTCACGCTGACGGGGCTGCATGCACTGCACGTCATCGGCGGCATTGTGGTTAACAGCTATTTCTGGGGGCCGGGCAGCAAAATGTGGAAAACCAACCCGGCGCAGTTCACCAACCGCATTGAGATCGCCGGACTGTACTGGCACTTTGTCGATCTCGTCTGGATCTTCCTCTTCCCCACCATCTACCTCCTGTAACCATGAGCGATACGGCAACGGCGGAAGACATCCGCAAACATGTTCGGGTCTACATGATTGTGTTCGGCAGCCTCGCCGTCCTGACAGTCGTGACCGTGGCGGTGGCCTATCTCGACCTGCCTATCTGGCCGGCGCTGATCCTGGCACTGCTCATTGCCACGGTGAAAGGAGGACTGGTGGCGGGCTACTTCATGCATCTCGTCTCTGAGAAGAAAGTGATTTACTGGATTCTGGGGGTGACGGCAGCATTCTTGTTCTTCATGTTCCTGCTGTTCATCTCCGCACACAGTGACCAGGAGGGGTTTGCTCTTGTCGCTTAAAGCCTTCCATATCTTCTTCATCGCCGTCTCCGTTGTGCTGGCCTTTGGCTTCGGGGTGTGGGGCGTGTACACGCATCTGGCGGAATCCAACCTGGGTTTTCTGGTGATGGGTCTGCTATCGTTCGTCGTGGGGATTGGGTTGATTTTCTACGGGGTCAACTTTCTGCACAAGCTGCGGCATACACGGTGACGGGGGCGGACGGACACGTGGGTCCGTCCCTATCAGGGACATACAAAATTATTTTGGATGAGGGCTATGAAAATGCTAACCAAAACTGTTGCCTTGCTCGTGGCACTCTGGCTACTGTTGCCCGAGGCGGCGTGGGCCTGTGAGAAATGCTTCGGGGCCGCTGCGGGCGATGAGGCTACGGGTATCAGCCTGGCCATGATGGCCCTGCTCGGGATGACCGGGCTGGTGTGGGGCGGCATCGGGATGTTCTTCATCAACATGCGCAAACGCGCCCGCCTGCTCGAACCCGGCGACCTGATCGTGACCGAAGACGGCGAAATCCTGGACCGTTTCCCTGACACTCCCTGACGACTACCGAGGACCCGCACCATGTTCGATCTCAGCAAGTACCTGGGGATGCCCTTCGACGCCTCGTCCCACGGCTATCAAATCGATTTTATGATGGGCCTGGTTCACTGGCTGATGCTGTTCCTCTTTCTTATCTGGGCTCCTTTCTTCATCTACACACTCGTCCGCTTCCGCAAGAAAAAGAACCCGGTTGCGAACTATGTGGGATCTAAGAGCAAAATGTCGACCTATCTCGAAGTGGGCATAGTGGTCGCCGAGGTAGTCCTGCTCTTCGGATTTGCCTTTCCGCAGTGGGCGTACCTGAAAAACGAATTCCCGCCGGAAGAGGAAGCTACGCGCGTACACGTCGTCGCCGAGCAATTTGCCTGGAATTTCCACTATCCAGGGCCAGACGGCATCTTCGGACAACGAAGCCCCGACCTCGTCGACACGGCCCTCAATCCGCTGGGCCTCAACCCAGATGACCCGAACGGGCAGGATGACATCGCCACCGTCAACGAGTTGCACCTGCCGGTGAACAAGCCCGTCATCGTTATGCTCAGTTCCAAAGACGTGATTCACAGCTTTGCACTACCGACGATGCGTGTCAAGCAGGATGCCATCCCTGGCCTCACCATTCCGGTGTGGTTCGAGCCGATCCACACGGGCGAGTGGGAGATTTCCTGTGCCCAGCTCTGCGGCCTCAGCCACTACCGCATGCGCGGCTTCATTACCGTCGAGTCGGAGGAAGACTTCGCGGCGTGGCTGGAAGAGATGGCCGCGTTCTGAGAAAGGGAGCGGGCTTGCGCTGGTATTGGAGGCGTTGCACTGCCTCGTTCTATCAACTTTCGAGGATGCAAATTGAAGATGGAGAATAGGAAAAGCCAGGTATTTGCGATCCTCTATCCTCAAATCTTTTCTTCTCCCTTTCTCCCTCTCACCCACTCGCCCTTTCACAAAAAAGGCGCGGCCTCCAAATCGGAAGTCGCGCCTTTTTGATTACGGGAAACAGGATCAGCCTGTGGCTGCTTGCTTGGCTACCCAGGAGTTGCAATACCCGTCCGGATGGATCGGGCCTTTGATCAGGGTGCAGCCGCCACACTCGCCTTCGCCCGCAGGCTGGTAGAACTGGCAGTTGCTACACAACTTTTCAGGATCTGGCGATTCGTCCACATAGCCCAGATTCTCGCGTGTGGCCAGTTCCTGTTCGGTCAGGCCCGATGTATCGGTGCAGCTAAAGTCAGCGCTGGCGGCGGCATCGGTCTCGCCCCCATCCATATCGCCGCCATCAGCATCGGCGTTTTCAGATCCGCCACCGCAGGCAGACAACATAGAACCAGTCCCGATACTGACAGCCCCCAGGAGGCTCATGCGTTGCAGAAAGCTGCGCCGTGAAATCGCGTTTTCGTCTTCCATTACGGTAAGCATGGTCTGGTTGGAATGCAGGATAAACACCTTCGGATTAAGGCCGGAGATGCTGCCATAAGATGCGTCACCTATTTCCCATATGCAACGTTTTTCGTCCAAACAGGCTAATTTAGAATCATTCTTGATTCGGGCAATCCGGCCAGTTGACGACGACCTGGCGGGGGTCTCTACAAAACTGGTGACAACAACCCCAAAACAAAAGGGCGTCGAAGCCCTATGCTCCGACGCCCTCAAAATCATAGTCCGAAGACCTGCGTTAGTGTTCGCCTTCCGCCGATATTGTATCAGCGGCTTCGGCCTGGGTCGTATCTGTAGCGGCACTGGTGGTGTCGGCGGCACTGTGGGCTGTGCTGTCAGCAGCAGCGGCTTCGGTCGAGTCGGCAGCGGCTCCATGCTCTGCTTCGGCACCGTGCCGCGCAGCGGGTTCTGGCTCAATCCCCAACAGCGCCTGCTCGGCACGCTCCTGGTCGGCGATGGTCTCGGCATCTACGTTGTCGAGGTCGCCCCGAAATGCGGTATCGAAGAGGGTAAAGATGAGAAAGACCGCGACGAAGATAACGCCCAGCGAGAAGACCAGCGTGTTGACCCGGTTGTCATACTTGAGCGCCATAAAGAACGCTAGCACAAGCCCTGCCTTCGTAAACGCGATAGCAAGGGCAATAGGCACGTTTAAGGGACCCAGATCAAGCTGGGTAGCCGTCAGCACCGTCAGAATCGTCAAAAACACCAGCCCGCCGAAAACTTTTAGCAGCAACGGCATCGGGATAATGTGGTGCCCGTGGTGGTCGTCAGTATGTACAGCCATGATTTGGTTTGTCCGGTTTGTCAGGTGACAGGTTGATCAGGTTCGGTTGCTAAAGAGAAACCTGCTAACCTGAAGCCGAGCATAGCGAAGCAACCTTGTACCTGTAACTCATATCAAATACATCAACGGAAAGAGGAAAATCCAGATGATATCCACGATGTGCCAGTAGAGCCCCGTCAGTTCGACCGGCGTGTACCACTCGGCAGTGAAGTGCCCACGAACGCCCCGCGAGAGAAGCCAGGCAAACAGGCCCATGCCCACCAGCACGTGGACGCCGTGGATGCCCGTCATCACGAAGTAGATGCTGAAAAACTGGGCGGCGTAGGGGATGTTATAGATCGCGTACTCACCGTGCGCATCGAGATGCCCTCCGGGAAAGATGCCATGCTCAAACTTGGACGTGTACTCGAAATACTTGACCACCATGAAAATACTGGCACACAGAATCGTCAGCGCGAGGTTAATGATCATCTTGCGCTGGTCGCCCTTCTGGATGTAGTGGATGGCCGAGGCCACCGTAAACGACGAGAACAGCAGCACGATGGTATTGAGGCCACCGAGCCACGGATTCAGCGCCCCACTCGCCACTTCGTAAACCTCGGGATGCCAGACACGGTAGACCGTGTAGGCCACGAACATACCGCTGAAGAGCAGGATCTCCGTAATCAAAAACAGCCACATGCCCAACTTCGCCGCGTCGAACTGCTGCTCGGACGAGACGAAGTAATGCTTGAGATGCGGCGGATGGTGGTCGTGCGCTTCATGCGCCGCCGAGGCCGTCGCTGTCGATGTACTCGTTGCCATGTTGTGGGTAAATTTTATACGTCCGGCAAAAACGCCCCGGCGGGACGTCTCTACGCAAGGAATACCTTTTAATGCTGCACGCTCGGATTGCCGTCCGCTGCGCCGTCACCGGCACCTTCGGTGCGCGGGCCAAATACGTCGTCGGCGAGGTGATAGTCATACGGCCCACGCGTGACCAGTGGCGTGTGATGAAAGTTGTGCGGGTCCGGCGGAGACGTCGTGTGCGTCCATTCCAGCGTGACCGCGCCCCACGGGTTGGACGACGCCTTCTCACCTTTCAACAAGGAGTAGATCCACGTACCAAGCACGATGAAGAGTCCCAGCGCCAGAATCCAGGATCCGAAGGTCGAGATTTGGTGCAGCGACGTAAACTCGGGCAGGTAATCATAGTAGCGGCGCGGCATGCCCCGGCTACCCAGCACAAACTGCGTAAAGAACGTCACGTTGAAGCCGATGAAGATCAGCACAGCGGCAATCTGCGATGGGAGTTCTGGGTACATCTTGCCCGTGATCTTCGGCCACCAGTAGTACATCCCCCCGATCAGCGCAATCACGGTGCCGCCCATCATCACGTAATGGAAGTGCGCCACCACGAAGTACGTATCGTGCAGATGCACATCCACGGCGAGCACGCCCACCATCACGCCCGTCAGGCCACCGATGGTAAAGAGGAACAGGAAAGCGAGCGCGTAGAGCATCGGCGTCTTCAGCCACACCGAGCCCTTATACATTGTGCCCACCCAGTTGAAAATCTTGATGCCCGTCGGGATGCCGATAAGATAGGTGATCAGTGAAAAGATGATCGACGACACCGCCGACTGCCCGGACACGAACATGTGGTGCCCCCACACGAGGAAGCCCAGAAATGCAATCGCCACCGACGAGAGCGCAATGAAGGTGTAGCCCTGGATCTTCTGCCGCGAGAACGTAGTCATCAACTCGCTGATGATGCCGAAGGCAGGCAGAATCATGATGTAGACCGCCGGGTGCGAGTAGAACCAGAAGAAGTGCTGGAAGAGCACGGGGTCGCCGCCGAGGGCCGGATCGAAGATGCCGATCAGGAGCACTTTCTCCAGAAACAACAGCACCATGGTGATCCCGATGACCGGCGTGGCAAGCACCTGCACGATGCTTGTCGCGTAGATGGCCCAGATGAACAGCGGCAGGCGGTTCCACGTCAGGCCCGGAGCCCGCATCTTATGCACCGTCACGATAAAGTTGATGCCGGTGAAAATCGACGCAAACCCGGCTACAAACACCGCCATCGTCACGAACAGCACCGACACGCCCCCCTGGCTCGAATACGGCGTGTAGAACGTCCAGCCCGTATCCACCTGCCCCACAATAATGGCCGTGATGGCGAGGCCCGCGCCTGCCATAAAGATATACCAGCTTGCCAGGTTGAGCCGGGGAAACGCCACATCTTTCGCGCCGAGTTGGATGGGCAGCACGAAGTTGCCCAGTATACCCGGCACCGCCGGCACGATGAACAGAAACACCATCATCACACCATGCAGCGTGAAGAATTGGTTGTAGGTGTCTGGCCCCACAATGGTCTCACCCGGCGTGAGCAGTTCCATCCGCACAAGCAGCGCCAGGATGCCTGCCACCAGAAAGAACGTCCCGACCGACAGGGCATACATGATGCCGATCCGCTTGTGGTCGACCGTGGTAAGCCAGGACCAGAGGCCCTTCTCGTGGTTGAGGTAGTTGACCTCCGCATCGTGGGCATGCCCCGCATGCGTCTCGGTCGTTGCAGTATGTGTTGCCGTTGCCATAGTCTGTGTTAGGAAATAGGAAATGGAAAATGGTTATTGGGACTCAGAGATGGGCTATTGGTGGCATAAACTGAACCAATTCCCATTTTCTTTTTCCCAATTTCCAATAACCAGATCACTGCTGTTCCTGGATGAAGGCGATAAGCGCGTTGAGTTCTTCTTCCGACAGGTTGGTGTAGGCCGCTGGCATCACCGGGCCATATCCCTGAACGATTTTGGCGTTGGGCTCTAAGATCGACTCGCGGAGATAGTTGTCGTCGACTTCCACCGTCGAGCCATCCGACAAAGGCTCCTGCTTTCCATATAAGCCCTGGAAGGTCGGACCGATACCGCCCGCTGCGCCATCGACGTTGTGGCAGGCATTGCAGCCCAGTTGGGTATAGAGGAGCGCCCCACGCTCGGCGGGCGGTGCATCAGGATCTACCATGCCTTCTGCCAGGAAATTGTTGAACTCGTCCTGCGACTGCACGACCACCTTTGCCAGCATGCCCGAGTGGGACGTGCCGCAGTATTCGGTGCAGTACACCTGGAACGTATCCTGCCGCGTGGCCTCAAACCAGACGGACGTGTAGCGGTTCGGCAGCACATCCTGCTTCACCCGAAACGCAGGCACAAAGAAGCTATGCAGCACATCGGCGCTGCTCATCTTGAGCCGGATCGGGCGACCCACCGGCACATGCAAGTCGCTGGAGGTCGCGCCATTGGGATATTCGAAACGCCACGACCACTTCTGTGCGTAGACGCGCACTTCGTAGGCACCGGGCGGTGCTACCTCTAGCTTGAGGAACGCCTTGAAGCCCCAGGTGAACACCACCAGCACCAGAATCGTCGGCAC
>DATGCC010000310.1:0-6029 GCA_035312345.1 Rhodothermales bacterium | reverse complement strand
CATTGCCATCATAAATGGTCCCATCATCCCATACTTTAAATTGAAGGGATTCACCGACCTGCAAGCCCTCATTACTCCCATCATCCTCCCAAACTGTAAGGGAGAGCGTTGAGTTTTCCCAGACGGCAAAACCACCACATCGATCCCCACCCGCGTTATACAGAGCTATCTTACTACCACTAGCCAAACTACTCCCATTGACCGTAGCATCCTGAATAATAAAGATCGAGTTGTCAGCACCGGTAGTAGCACAATCGCCGAACTGCGCAGATGCATTCTGCACACAAGCGAACCCTATCATTAGGGCAAAGAAAGCACGTAACATGACTGGTGGGGGGTTGGTAAAGGAAGTAAAAACTTCCTTAGTTCAACATACATACCAACCACACCGGCACCTCTCAATCCAACAAAATGTGCCACCATCACCAAACTTCCGACTTCCTCAACCAAATGTTAAAAAATGCTTTTCTTAGAAAGCAGTGCACAAAAATGACCTCAATCCCCCCCTTCTCCCCTCTCCGTGAATTTCTATTAACTGCCCAATTCAAAATTCCACCAAGCCTAAAAACCAGCACCAAACGTTACTTCTTGTAAAGGCAGCATTACTTTTTGTAACACAAACCCTTAAGAGAAAAATTTCCACCTCGCTAACAGAACCTGCTACAGCGATTGCAGCAACCACCAGGATTTCTAGCAACTAAGGCTCTTCTCTCTCTCACCCCTGCAACTCATCCACTATCGTAAACTCAGGTAAATGGTATCGTAAATCCAGGTAAGCACTATCGTAAACTCAGGTAAATTATCGTAAATCCAGGTAAATGGCTTATGTTTATCCACATAACCTAACTCTTACATATTAAAACCCTTCCACCAACGATTCTCAACTCATTATTTTGTAGATACATGTTTTAGTTTATAGTTATTAAAATAGTATTGTTGCTCCATTCTCATCTCAACATCACAAACATCGCCGAATCCTCACTGAAAGACGGGCACACATCACTTTGACCAACATCAACATGGAACCACAACTAGCCCTCTTCACAGAATCCACCTCTCACCCGTCCATCACGCCCGTCGATGGACACGACGACATGAACCTCGTCGAACTCCTGCTCGGTATTGCCAGATCAAGGAAAACCAAAAACAACGAAGTCCTCCAGACACCCTGGGAAAAAGGTGAACGATCGTATCACGTCGAAATCACAGACCATTCTTACAGGATCGAGTGGGAAGCTGTAGTACGAGAAAAAAATAAGCCGACAAGAAAGCAATTCTATCTGTCGATCGACTCAAGCATAGGATTACCGAGCGCATACGTCGAAGACATCCTCATTGCCTTACTCAAACTCTCATTCGAAGGCAAATCCCTCCAGTCTACTGTGAAAACAACCCGCTACAAACTTCTCGATCTCATGCAGTGGCCAGGAAAAAGTAAATATTATTACAACAGGCTAGAAAACACACTTGATCAAATGACATCTATGACCATTCGAACAAACTCTCTGTGGAATCCCTCCACCCAGACCTACTGGAAGTTCACTTTCAATCTTCTAGACAGCTCGGGGATGGATCTCGATGAAGAAAACCCCAACGCCGAAATTGTCATCACCTGGGCTCCCACCGCACTCCGACTACTCGAAATAGGCTACGGCAAACCTCTCGATACTCAATTCTACTACTCCCTTGATGACCCAACCTCACGACGCCTCTACCGATGGCTAGACAAGCAATTCAGATTCCGACCAAAAGTAGAAGTAGATGTTCTCTACTTAGCACATCGTGTACTAGGATATGGCATCACTTGGGCCTACCCCAGTAAGGTCATACAAAAGCTAAAACCCAAGCTAGACAAACTCCATAACCACAAATTCTGCTCTTGGGAAGTAGACAACGCCTCAACAGACTCCGGCTCAAAGTTCATCTTCCACCGCACAACCCCCTACCTTTCCGTCATCCATCCTAACATAGCAAACGTGAAGGTTGCTATGAAGGCCCGCGGGCTCTCCCCAAAGGAGATCGAAGACCTCCTCGAGAAATACGGAACTTGGGCTTGCTTAAAACAAATCGAACACTACGACTACAAAACGGCACAGGGATCCCAGATCGAGTCACCCTCCTCCTGGATCAAATCAGCAGTATCATACAGGAATGGAGAAGGATACAAACTACCCCAACCTCTGGTAGAAACCCTAAAAAAAGCCAGCGAACACACAACCGCCTGGTGCAACCAAGTATACGAGACCCTCTCCGAGGATGACAGGCAAAAACTCAACGAGCAAGCACTTAATTCTCTCACTCCAGCCCAAAAGATCAAACTCCAAAAGAACGACCCTGAAATCACCACCACCTTCAATCGAATAAAGAACCACATCATCATCAACCACCCCGGGTTTCCTTCATCTGGATTATTCCAAAACAACCCCTAACCACCCACTTACCCAGAATTACGATAGTCTCCCGCACCCATTTCCTTTCGAGAGGGGTCCTTTCGTGAAAGCCCTACCCGCAAAGCCCACTGCCTTCCGATCTTGTCTGAGGATGTCAAGCGGCGTCTTCGGCGGTACTACCTCCAGCTTAATCCAGTCGCGTTACTGAAGGAGATTGAGGCGCTGCAAGATCGGCTGGGGTCGCTTTCTTACTCGTTCCAGGGACCGGAGACCGTTTCGGACCATGCGTTGGATATGTGGGTGGGGTGTAACGGGGCGGTGCGAACATGCGTCGACGGGCGGCGCAGCTTGAGGGACGTCTTGCAGTGGAAAGCGTGCCAGGGCCGTGTAGCCCTCTTTTTCTTTGCGCACCCACTGGTTGGTACTGGGGTCGGTGCACTTGAAGACCTTGTCGGGGTCGGCAGCCGGCAGCGTGGAGAGAAAGCGCCGTGCATCATCGCGCCGAAGGTCGAAGTATCCGTTGTCGGTAAGCGCCGAGAGTTCGTCGATCGTGATCTTGTAGGCGGTGCGAAGCCTGATCTCGTTAAGGCACTCTAAGAGATCGTTGAAGGCCGCCGCCGCATTTTGCATATGCGTGATGACGTCTTCGCTGGGGTGGTAAGCTTCAAGCATCTATCCTCGGTTTATGTAGTTCATCAGTAGGTGCTGATACACCTTTCTACTTCCCTTACCCTGTCGGCGCCACTTCCTGCTCTTGGGCCAGTAGTAGAACGACTCACCATCATGGGTGGCATGGTGCACGAGCACGGTCCCCGACGAAGGCACTTTGAAATGCGCTCCCACTTTCCTGAGCAGCGAAAGGAAGTATTCAGTACGGGTCTTCTTTTTTGTTTGGGGCGCACGTTTGGTTAGTACGCTGGCGATCTGTGATTTGGTGAGTGCCTGCATTACAGCTCCGGCTTTGGCGTTAGGTGGTCGATGACGGCCTGGGCAGCATCGCGTATGTTTGTGGCCCAGTCACAAACCCAGTCATCCGGGATGTCCGAGACGTATCCGTTCTCCACAACCTCTTCCATGACGGACTCAATGATGTCCACCACGCCGACCTGCTCTACGTCTTGCGAGTTCATAAAAGACAGGACGTGATTGGCTTTCTCGGAAAACCGCGTCGATACCGCATCTTTGTGCGCCCCATAGAAAACAGCAGGCCGGTGATAAGCCATGTAGCCCCAGGCGATGAATGTCTTCTTGCCTTCCAGCATGTCGAAGCCGTAGATGCCCATGGGTGTACAGGAGTGGGCAGTGAGCGTCGTGTCCCGCAGCTTGTCCTTCTCGCCGTCCTCGTAGTAGAAGACCCGAACCCTGCGCCCGGTATCGTAACAGCGGATGGTGTCGGGGCCGATGGGCTGGTCTAATACTTCGGCTAGCTTCTTCGACTCAGCTATGTTGCGCCTTGCTGCCATCTCGATCTCTAACAGCTTATCGCTAACATGATTGAGCAGGTCGTGGTTGTCTTTCATTTGGTGAACTCATTTTGTAGGTATTCGATTTGAATGTGCCCGTATTGGCTATAATCGGCGATTCTCAAAAACCGTGTCCGACTAATGCAACACGAAATCTCCCTTCACAGGACCTCGCTTTCAAGGGTTTTTATGGCTCGCTCGAGCATGCCAATCAGTATCCTGACCTGCTTTGGTTTTGCCGAGGCCATTGAGAGGCCTTCACGTGCCAGTGATCAGCATGACGGACCAAAACCGAACACGAGGATGCTCTGTCCACTTCTGCGTGATATTAACAGACCACGCACAGTCGGGAGCCTCTGCTTGAAACGCCCGGTCGAGCATGTTATCGGCCACTGGGGCGAGTGGTGTCAACAGCGGGCTAGAATTGACCCACCCCTTGGGTTAGGAAGAAGCAGGGCCATCGGCACCTGCGTGGTTTCTCATACGGTAACTGCGACCGTTGATCGTGATCACTTCGGCATGATGAAGCAAACGGTCCAAGAGTGCCGTCGCCAGCACCTCGTCCCCGAGTAGCGCTCCCCACTCTCCGAAGGTTAGGCATGACGTCAGCACCGTGGACGCTCGTTCGTAGCGTGCCGCCACCAGCCCGGCAGGCGAGGCGTTTCAAGCAGCTGCGCCAGTTCTCTGAGCGTCGTGAAGAGCACCGCGTGACCAGCTTCGATGGCTTTGAGGGACAATCCGCAGGCCAGACGGGTCTTGCCCACGCCCGGTGGGCCTAGCAGCACCACGTTCGTGACCGTCTCCAAAAACTGAAGACTCGCCAGTTCGTGCATCAGGCGCTTGGAGACCGACGGCTGGAAGCGGAAGTCGAAGGCTTCGATACGGCTGATAAAGGGGAGCTTCGCTTTGCGTAGGCGACGCTGGTCCGCCCGTTGGGCACGGCTGGTGATCTTGCTGGAGTACGCACGTCAGGAAGGCTTCGTAGGAGAGCTGGCTCTGACGGGCCTCCTCGATCAGCCGGGGCAGTTCGTCGGCCAGACCACTGAGCCGCAGTTGTTTGAGCAGGTCCATCATGGGCATCATCGCGTCACCTCGCAGATAGATCCGGATCGATTGCTCAATCCCTCAGCCCGGCATCAAGGCCGAAGAGCGCGTCGTATTCATTGAGCACGCGACGAACCAAAGGCGGCGCACCACTCAGGTGACCCAGTGGGACGGGCAGGCGGCCTTGCTCGTGCGCCGTCGGGAAGCCGGTGAACTGCTCGGGGTGCATCACGACCTGCCCACTCGTGGCTTGCCTTCCGTGGGTAGCCAGACCCGCGTGGTGAAGCCCGTCGAGGCAGCGAAGTCGGCAAAGCGGGCGTTCCACTGCGGCACGCCGTCTTCCATCGTCAGCAGCACACTCTTCATGCGGTCAGTGAGCAGGACGCTGGAGGCACCGCCGTGGTCGAGCTTTGAGGTTCGTCTGCGACGCGGCACCGGTTCGGGGCTTCCGCGGAGATACTTGCGAATCGTGTTGCGGGCGATGCCGGTCTCCTCGGCGATGCGACGGATGGAGTAGCCTTGAGCGGCCAGGCCTCGGATGTGGTTCACGGTTTAGCTCCTGAGCATGGGCGTGGGTCGTCTGGTGAATACCAGCGCCTCGAACGCCACTCAGAGGTGGGTCAATTCTAAATCGATGGTCCGAGTCAAAAGTTAGCCGTTGTTGATAAGTGGGGCAGCGTTTCTGCCACGCCTCCATCGCTTATACCTTCTTCGCGCATCAAACGAGCTCCACGCTACTGGGTTAGGGTCTGTGCAATAAAGGCGCAAAACGGGGCACCATAGTGATGTAGGAGGCCAACGCCATGATATGGGCGCTGGGCTCTGCTCTTTCCTAACCCTATCACTACCCGCAAGAGGTGATCCCATGAGAACCATCGACCCTTATGTCGAGATCGAAAAAGCGCCGCTCTTCACGCCTGACCAGATGCAGTCGCGCGGCTACGCCGTCCGCATCGAAGACGATAAGAAAGACAGCGGCTGGCGCGAGGTCGGCCTCGTCTCCGAAGACTACCTGCTGGTGCCCAACCGCCAGGTGCGCGACATGGCCCTGGAGATCGCGGGCCGCTCTGGCGAGGCCTGGCATGAAAGCAAGGTCTTCTTCGACGGCAAGCGCTTCCTCTATGGCCTCGTA
>DATGCC010000309.1:0-2488 GCA_035312345.1 Rhodothermales bacterium | reverse complement strand
GGTGCAATCGGTAGTGCCGTGGCAGATTGCCATTGCCTTCTTCATCGTTGGGCTGGGCGCAGGCGTCTGGTTTTTCCTGCGTCCGGGCAGCTACCTCGACCTGTTCACACTACGCAGCGTGCTGACAGCCACGCTGCTGATGAGCCTTTTGCTCTATCCCCTCTTTTATAGTGGCCTTGACACACAACGGCGACAGCGCATGCAGGACGCTGCCGATTCGTTCGTCGAGGTCCGAGATCCCAAAGTGATGTTTGCCTTGCAACAGGTGTTGCAGGAGGCAAAGCAGGACCCAACCGTGGCCCCGGCCCTAGCTGACACGGCCCACTTCGAGCGGCAGCACATTTACCTCGACTCGCTCGCTACCGTCCTGCTTCGCGGTTCGCTGCTGGCTTCGCTGGGTGCCTACGATGTAAGCCTGCTCTTTATCGATGAGCGGGATCGACCGGTGGGGCGCTACGATGCCGCGGGGCAGACCTTCGACCGCACAGCCCTCAACCAGGTCAACAACGAACAGTTCGACATCCTCCAGCAGATGTACGCAGAGCGTGGCACGGGCGGTGTAATGGTTGAACAGATGACGGGGCGGCTGGCCTCAGACCGGTTTCAGTATGCCGGGGTGGTGCAGGTCGATTCGCCTGAACAAGCAACCCCCGTGGGGTGGGTGATGGCGCGGGCGGAGCAGCATTCCCTATCGCAGGAGGGGAGCACGCCTTTCTTGCGGGTGCTTCTGCCCACAGGCTACAGCGACCTCTACGCCAACCTTTCGCTGGCTGAATTCCGGGATGGCGTCCTGCTGCGTAGCTCGGGGCGCGACTTTGGGCGCTACCGGCTCGATGAATCGGTGCAGCGCGATCTGGTGACCGCCGCCGAAGTGTGGCACACCGAAGTCGTCAAGGAACGCCCGTTTGTGACCTATTACCGCCGGGACCGGGCCGAGCCTGCTTCCACACTGGTGCTCTCGCCAGTCGAGCAAAAGGTGGTTGCTGTCCGCGTGCCTGCCATCAACACGTTCGATCATCTCTATTACCTGCTGCGGCTGACGGTGGCAGGCTTGCTGATCGGGGTGTTTTGCTACGGACTGGGGTTGTACCTGCGCCGCCGTGCCGGGCGGCTCCCGGCTCCCCGCATCCGCTTCCGGGACAAGGTGCTCAATGCCTTCCTGGTTGTCGGCATCATTGCGGTCACCTCGGTCGGGTTCGTCGGCATCAGCGTGGTAACGGGCGAGAATGAGCGGGCCGTGCAAAGCTGGCTGCGGCGGCACCTGGAGCGGGTGGAGGAGACGCTGGCGCTCGAAGCGCAGGGCGACGAAATGCCCTACCGTGTGCTTGAGCGGGTGCGAATCGATTCGCTGGCGGCCCGTGTGGGGCTGGATCTGAACATCTACGACAGCGGTCGCCTCGTGCGCACCAGCCGTCCGCAACTGCAACGCGAACGCCTCATCGACACGCGGCTTCCTATCCCGGCGTATCAGGCGCTCTATCTGGATGGCTATCAGTTTACCTACGTGGAGGAAGAACTCGGTACCTTCACCTACACAGCAGGTTACCGGGCGCTGCTGGACGAGCAAGGGCAGCCCGCCTACGTCTTGTCCGTCCCGACGTTGCCGGAGCAGGAGCGGATCGAGGAAGAGCGCGCCCGCACTGTGGCGTACCTCTTCGGTGCGTTGCTGTTGTTGGTGGTCGTTGTGATGGCAACAGCCTCGCTGATCGCAAACGCGCTGGCCCGTCCCATCGCCCGGCTCCGTGTGGGGCTTGAAGATGTCGCACGGGGCCGCTTCGAGCGCAAACTGCCCGTTGGCTCGCGTGATGAAGTGGGCGAACTGGTGCAGACGTTCAACGGGATGCAGGAGCAACTGGCCGAAAGCCGTCGGCAACTGGCGCAGCAGGAACGCCAACTGGCGTGGCGCGAGATGGCGCGGCAGGTGGCCCACGAAATCAAAAACCCGCTGACGCCGATGAAACTGTCGGTACAGCACCTGCGCCGCGCCTATCAGGATGAAGAGGCTACCCACGCGCCGCCTGAGGAAGGCAACGGACGTTTCAGCCGCCTCTTCGAAAGCGTGACGGGCACACTCGTCGAGCAGATCGACACGCTGGCCCGCATCGCCAACGAGTTTTCGACGTTCGCCCGGATGCCCACGCGCGTGCTCGAACGCCTCGACCTCAACGAGGTCATTCGCGAAGCGGTAGCCCTGATGCAGGCCGAAGCCGACACGGAGATCGAACTGAACCTGGCTAATGAACCACTAATCCTCGAAGCCGATCACGAAGAACTTCGCCGGGTCTACATCAATCTCATCAAAAATGCCCTCCAGGCGCTACCCGAAGAGACCGGGAGCATCACCGTAGCCACCGAGCAGCAGGAAGGAGGGGAGGCCGGTTTCGCCTACAGTACCGTCACGGACACAGGGACGGGCATCCCGGTCGAATTGCGCGACAAAATCTTCGAGCCCAATTTTTCGACTAAAACCAGCGGTACGGGGCTCGGC
>DATGCC010000308.1:0-2364 GCA_035312345.1 Rhodothermales bacterium | reverse complement strand
GGCGACCTCGGCTCTGGCATCGACGACGACCACGATGTGCCCGCCAGCATCGCCCTCGACCAGAACTTCCCCAACCCTTTCAACCCCTCAACAACCATCCCCTTCACGCTCAAGCAGGCCGGAGAGGTCAGCCTCGTCGTCTACGATCTGCTGGGTCGCGAAGTCGCGCAGGTGATCAACGAGCTGCGCCCGGCGGGGACGTATCAGGCGGTGTGGGTGGCAGGCGATTTGCCGAGTGGACTGTACATTTACAAACTCAGTGTCGGTGGCGAGTCGATGACCCGCAAGATGACGCTGCTCAAATAGGCCTGTAGGGTTAACCACATTACCGCTGTAACTGCTCCCTCGGCTTTGGAGATAATCACGTCTCTGGAGCCGAGGGTTCTTTTTTTATCAATGCATCGCCTGATTCTTATAGCAATCTGTTGCGCTTCCTTCTACAGCAATGATCCCGAAAAAATAAATGGTCCTTCTGAAAATCACCCGAATGGGTGAGGCGCGAGGTAGGCAAGTGCAGGTACCTTGCCGGTGTTCATTCGCTCCCTCTGTGGATGGCGATATCAAGTAACACCACCCAAGCTAACAACCTACCATGCATACTAGAATGCTACTGTTTCTCGCGGTCCTACTCGTTGGCTTCGCCACGCAGGCCCTTGCCCAGATCACCATCACCGAAGATGACATCCGCGCGCAACTCAGCAAAAATGTCACTACCACGCTGTACCAGGCTACCTCTCTCGATGGGTTAGAGGGCATGACGACCACTGACGGGTTAATGGAATTTGATTTCCGCATCGCTACGTATGATGAAGGGCAGTCCTTCTCCTCGGATGTTGCCGACTGCTCCGGCGATCTGCCGGGCTGCGACGATCCCGACCTTGCAGCAGCTAACTTGATCTACCGGCAAACCTATGGTGATTCCGTAGGCGTCTCTTTTGCTTTCCTGGATCAGGGTGGATTCTACATGTTGGGTGGCGCTACCCGAGGCGAGTATGACGATACCAACCCCGGCGATGAAGACGTGGTCATCAAGTTCAGTCCAGCGGCCCTTTTCCAGAAGCTCCCGACGACGACAGACCAGACCTGGACGAATACCACGGACATGACCATGAACCTGTGGTTCGAAGGCCTTAAGCTCAAGCTGAGCGAGGAATATACCGTAGTAGGCGCGGGTCGGCTTATCACACCGCACGGGCAGGCTGACGCACTCATGGTGCGCGGATGGACGACCACGGCGACGGATTTCAATGGAAACGTCATCTTTGGCGATACCTCGTACGTCATCAACTTCCTGACGAAAGTGGGCCTCAGTGCGAGTCTCTACCTCGACGAAGTTGGCATTATCATCGCTGCCGACTACACCGTGCCGGGCGACCTCGGCTCTGGCATCGACGACGACCACGATGTGCCCGCCAGCATCGCCCTCGACCAGAACTTCCCCAACCCTTTCAACCCCTCAACAACCATCCCCTTCACGCTCAAGCAGGCCGGGCAGGTCAGCCTCGTCGTCTACGATCTGCTAGGTCGCGAAGTCGCGCAGGTGATCAACGAGCTGCGTCCGGCAGGCACCTACCAGGCAGTGTGGGCGGCAGGCGATCTGCCGAGCGGGACGTATCTCTACAAGCTCAGCGTGGACGGTGAGTCAATGACACGCATGCTGACGCTGCTTAAATAAGCTATCAGCCGTGAGCTTTCAGCTATCAACTTCAAAGAGATAGGCTGATGGCGGATAGCTGAAAGCTCACATTCAAAAAGAAATCCCATGAAAAAAATACTTGTTGTCATAGTGATGCTGCTGTGGGGCGGGTGTGCACAGGCGGTGCGTTTGCAGCCGCCGCCCGCTCCCGGCGAGGTCGCCGTGGCCCGGTTCTTCCTCGATGTGGAAGGCATGGAGACGGCTTTCTCCGGCAAGGCGACTGGGCTGGTACCTGCTATCGTAGACGCAGCGCGGGCTGGCGAGGCGGTCAAAGAGTCCGTTGAAGCGCTGAAAGATCCCAATGCCTCGCCAATGAAGGCCGTGCTGGATTCTGCTTCCCTCGTTATCGCTGACGGATTGTCGGAAGAGTTGAACCTGCTGCTGCTGCCGGTAGACACCCTGCGCGGTGAGGTGCCTTATTACTTTGGCTACCCGATGGGCACCGCCGAGAAAGTAGCACGACAGACCCAGTACAGTGAGATCATAGAGATCGAAGCCGAGGTGACCTTTCCCGATCCCAAACCATCGCACTGGTCCATTTTTGGAACCGGCAAAGCCAAAGTCAAAGGCCGTCCTGAAATCGCGCTCCGCGTAAAAATGGTCGATGACGGAGGAGCCATCCTCTGGCGCGATCAGGTGCGGATTCGTTCCAGAGAGACGGTGCAGAT
>DATGCC010000307.1:0-7297 GCA_035312345.1 Rhodothermales bacterium | reverse complement strand
CAGCGGCAAAGCGTCGTACATTGTCACTCATGGAGAAGCCTGTCGGTTGGTGGCGTGGGATCTTGACAACCCCAAACTACACCAGATCGCGGGCTTTTCCTCTTTCAGAGCTAAAACCGGTCAAAGTGTCCGGTAGCAAATTTGGAGATCGACAATACTGAGTTGTCAAGACGGCTATACTTTAACAATGATGCCCCGCCGGTACATGACATAGAGGACGACGAACCAGCCCGTCACCCAGGCAAGGGCATAGAGCAAGGAGGCATTGACGGGGGAGGCCAGCGGTAAGAAAATCGATTTGAAGATGACCGATTGGAGCGAGGTGGTGCCGCCCGTGCCATCGGAAACTTTGATAAGGATCAATGATTTGGCGAGCAGGCCGCTCATTACGAATACCGTAAGCGCGTTAACGCCGTAGACGACAAAGGGCTTGGCGATGCGGTCATGGGATTTCAGGTCAAAGAACCAGTAGCAGAGCGCCAACGCACACATGGCCTGCCCGGCGGTGAAGACAGCATACGAACTGGTCCAGAGGCTCTTGTTGATCGGAAAGAACCAGTGCCACACGTAGCCGATGATGACGAGCACGGCGCCATAGACAAACAAATGCACGATTTTGTCGAGCGGAGTTTTGTCATCGTCCAACAGCAGGCGGCCTGCTCCGACGCCGAAAAGCGTGGTGGCCATGGCCGGCAGTGTACTGAGTAACCCTTCAGGATCCCACTCTCGGTTGGCTCCTACCCATAGGTGTGTGCCGAAGATGGCCCGGTCCACATAGGCGGCGAGCGTACCGACTGGCGCGTCGAGCTGTCCGGCTCCGTAGCCAGGGACCGGCACCAGCACCATCAGTGCCCAGTAGCCGAGCAGCAGACCAGCCAGCACGTAGAACTGTACTTTCGGGCGCGTATAGAGGACGAGAAGGGACGCCGCGAAATAGCAGAGTGCGATCCGTTGCAGCACGCCCATGATGCGGAGGTTCGCGAGCGCCGGGCGAAAACCAAGCTCTGGTGTAAACGTGAAGATGGGAAAGGCAGCCATGAACACGCCCAGTCCGAAGAGAATAAGCGTGCGTGTGGCGGCTTTTTTTGTAAGGCCACCCCGATCCGCGCCTTTTGCCAAGCGCCTGGTGTAAGCCAGCACAATCGCCACACCGACGATAAAGAGGAAGAATGGAAAGACCAGGTCCGTCGGCGTCCAGCCGTGCCAGGGGGCATGCAGCAGCGGCGGATACACCGACGCCCAGGTGCCGGGGTTGTTGACGATAATCATGCCCAGGATCGTCGCGCCGCGAAACACATCAAGCGATGTAAGCCGCTGACTGCGCGGGCGTAAATCGACAAGGGCAGCAGGAGGAGAGGGGGCCGGAGCAGGAGGGGCTTGGACAGGCATGGCACACGGGCGAGGGGTAAAAGAAACTGGAAGATAAGAAGATTGTGTCTCTGCGTCTCAAAATCTTGGAGTCTATGAGAAGAGATTGAAACGCCATTCTATTGCACCTTTCATTTTCGTAGACTCATAGGTTCGTTGTCGCATACAGGCTTACCAGAACGACATGAAGTACCTCGCTACCGCCCTTTTCATGCTCCTGCTTTCCATTTCTGCTTTTGCCCAGACGGCAGACCCGCTGTTCGAGACCCGAGCCGTCTGGTTTGCCACCGTGTTGCGCGATGGGGGCTGGCCCGTGCAAGGCGCGTCGGCCTCGTCGCAGGAGCAGGCCCTGCGCGAACGCATCCGGCGGGCCTATGGATTGGGCATGAACACCTTCATCTTCCAGGCCGTGGCGCGGGGCGATGCGCTGTATCCGAGTACGCGTTTGCCATGGACGGAAAAGCCACTGGGGGCAGGGCAGGATCCGGGTTATGATCCGCTGGCGGTGGCGATTGATGAAGCGCACCGATTGGGAATGGAGTTGCACGCCTGGATCAACGTCTTCCGCGTGGGCGATGGCAACACAGAGACCATTTTCCAGAACGTGGACAATCCGCAGCACATCCTCTTTGCGCATCCCGAGTGGGTAGGAGAGAAAGACGGAGGGTTCTGGATCGATCCGTACGAGGAGGACGCACGGGCGTGGCTCGTGGAGAATGTCATGGAGATCGTCCGCAACTATGATGTCGATGCCGTGCATTTTGACTTTATTCGCTACCCACAGGGCGGTCTTGCCTCGGATGGCGACAAGTTTCAGACAGATCCAGACAACAGTTCGTTTGCTTCCATCGGCGAATGGCGGCGCAACAACGTGACGGAGTTCGTGCGCGCCGCCAATGCCGCTGTCCTTGCCGAAAAGCCATGGGTGAAGGTCGGCTCGACGCCTATCGGCAACTATGAAGATGTAAATGGCTGGCCCGCGCTATTTGGCTATAGCGATGTGTATCAGGCCAGCCGCGAATGGCTTGCCGAGGGTATCAACGACTACCTCGCGCCCCAGATCTACTGGGATATTGATAACACCCCAAAGTTCGATGTGCTGGCAGAGCAATGGGTCGATGCCTCGTCAGGGCGGCCCATCTTCGCAGGGATCGGAGCCTATGTGGATAGCGTGCAACCAGAGGTGGCTGAGCAAATAGGCATCACGCGGGAAGCCGGGGCTGCCGGACAGGTTTTCTTCCGCTACGATCACTTGTTGGAGGTGGCAGGAGAAGTGCTGGAAGCATACGCAGAACGGGCTCTACCCGCACCGATGCCGCATCGCTTCGAGGCGGCTGCCCCCACCACACCGCAGGAGGTGACCATAGCCGCCGCAGGACAGCAGGGTGTTGAACTCGCCTGGGCTTCTGCCTCCGGCACGGCGAGCGATCCGGTGCGTGGCTATGCCCTTTTTCGTCGTTTCGGCGAAGCGCCAGATCCCAATAGTGCCGAAGACCTTCTGCTCATGGTAGATGCCACGGAAACGTCTTTTTCAGAGACCATCTCGTCCAGCCAGGAAGGCCCGATCTTCTATAGCGTCATTGCGGTGAGCAAGTTAGGGTTGCCTTCCAATTCGTCTGTTGCGGTATCTATCGACAGCCCCGTTGCCGTCGAAGCGGAAGCGCCAGAGATCTTCTTCCGGCTGGATCCTGCCTATCCCAATCCGGCTCACACGGTTGCAACGTTTTCGTACGAGATTCGCCAGCAGACCGAGGTGAGCTTCAAGGTCTACGATATGCTGGGCCGCCAGGTGGCCACGCTGGCCGAAGGGCCACATGCGCCGGGTCGTTATCAGGTGCGTCTGAAGGTAGCTGGGATGCCGAGTGGGGTGTATGTGGGGGTGTTGCAATCTGATAACGCCCGCCAGACCCAACAATTTCTTGTCACCCGATAGCAAAAAAGTACGGCACGTTTAGGGGGAGGCTGCGTAAGAAGGGGTTCTCGACATCCGCAAAGGGTGTCTGGTACTCACCCATTGCCGTTTCAACTATGTCAGTTTTTGCAGACACGCTGGAATCATCTCCCGCTACCCGTCCCGGTCGTACCGCGAGCGAAGGGACCCAACTTGAGCGCGTACCCGTGCTCATCTTCGACGAACCGAGGCAGATGGCGTATCAGGTGGCACGCCGTATCGCCACGCTCATCGAGTCGCATAACGCGGTCGGCGATCCCACGGTGCTGGGTCTGCCCACGGGTTCAACACCCATCGGCGTCTATCAGCACCTCATTCGAATGCACCAGGAGGAAGGGCTGGATCTCTCGAACGTCATCACCTTCAACATCGACGAGTATTTCCCGATGGAGCCGGACAGCCTCCAGAGTTACCATCGGTTTATGCGGGAGAACTTCTTCGACCACGTTAACATCCCCGAGGACAGCATCCACATTCCCCGTGGCGACATTGCCTCCGACGAGGTAGAGTCGTACTGCCTCGCCTACGAGCACGCTATAGAAAAAGCCGGTGGACTCGATCTGATTCTGCTTGGCATCGGGCGGAGTGGGCACATCGGGTTTAACGAGCCTGGGTCGGGGCCGGAGACGCGCACACGGTCCATTATCCTCGACGAGATCACGCGCAAAGACGCTGCCAGTGATTTCTTCGGCGATGAAAACGTGCCCCGCGAAGCCATCACAATGGGTGTCGGCACCATCCTTGATGCCAACGAAATTATCCTCATGGCAACCGGCGAGCACAAAGCGCCCATCGTGCGCCGCGCCGTAGAGGAGGAGCCCAACAAGGATGTCACAGCTACCTACCTGCAACTCCACCGCAACGCAACCTTCTATGTGGACCGTGCTGCTGCCAGTGCGCTTACGCGGGAGAAAACGCCGTGGCTGGTAAAAAGCGTGCAGTGGGATGCACTGATGAGCAAGCGGGCGGTCATCTGGCTCTCCGAAAAACTCGACAAAGCCATCCTGCGGCTCGAAGCCTCGGATTTTCACCGGCACCACCTGCACGGTCTCATCCACGCCAACCCGAACATCGACGATCTGCTGCTCAGCGTCTTCGAGGATCTGCGTTCCCGGATTGTCTATAAACCGGGCTTGCCGCAGCAAAAGCGCGTGATCGTGTTCAGCCCGCACCCAGATGATGATGTGATCTCAATGGGGGGGATGCTTGACAAACTCGTCGCCAACGGCAATGAAGTGACCGTAGCCTACATGACCAACGGCTCCGTCGCCGTATTCGATGCGGATGTGCGGCGCTACCTCGGGTTTGTGGAGATGAGTCACGCCGCTGTGGGGCTGGATGGCGAAGCCCTGGCGCAGTTTAGGACGCACAGGGAGCGGGTGCAAACCTTTTTGAAAGAGAAAGATCCAGGCCAGGTCGATCTACCAGAAGTACAGGAAATCAAGGCGGGCATCCGCTATGCCGAGGCGGTCTCCGGTATCGAAGTGATGGGGCTGACCGGTGAAAACGCGCGCTTCCTCGACCTGCCCTTCTACAAAACGGGCCGTGTACGCAAGGACCCCATCACGGATGCCGATGTGCAAATTGTGCTCGACCTGATGAACGAGCTCGAACCGCACCACATCTTTGTCGCGGGTGACCTCTCCGATCCGCACGGCACGCACCGGATGTGCTATGTCGCTATCGATCAGGCGGTGAAAAAGTATCATGCGCAGACAGGCGGCGATGGCAAAGCCGAGCGTCCGTTGATCTGGCTCTACCGAGGTGCCTGGCAGGAATGGGAAATTCACCGCGCCGATGTGTTCATCCCGCTCTCAAAGGCCGACCTGAGTCGCAAAATCGAAGCGATCTTCAAGCACGAGAGCCAGAAAGACCGCGCCATGTTTCCCGGTGCCTACGACGAGCGTGAGTTCTGGCAACGTGCCCGGGACCGCAACCGCGACACGGCCGAGGCACTCAACAACCTCGGCCTCCCGGAGTTCTTCGCCGCCGAAGCCTATGTGACGACGTATGAGATGTAGATGGGTATGGGGGATGGACGAGGAGTAAGAACCCTCTCATCCACCCACACCCCATCCTTACATCCTCAGATGTGACAGTGCGCCAGCCCGCGTTTTTCGAGGTAGCGCTGGTGGTATTCCTCTGCGCGATAGAACGTAGACGCGGGTTCGATCTGCGTGACGATGGGCTTTTTGAACCGATCGCTTGCATCCAGAGCTTCCTTGGAGGCGCGGGCGGTAGCTTCTTGCTCGGGCGTGTGATAGAAAATTACCGAGCGGTACTGCGGGCCATAATCGGGACCCTGCCGGTTGTATTGCGTCGGGTTGTGGTTATTCCAGAAGACATCTAGCAGTGTCTCGTAGGAAACTTGCTCAGGGTTGTAGGTCACTTCCACCACCTCGGCGTGACCCGTGCGTCCGGTACACACCTGTTTGTAAGTGGGATTCTCCAGCGTCCCACCGCTGTAGCCGACGGCGGCGTCCTGCACGCCGGGTACCTGTCGAAAAGCAACTTCCACACCCCAGAAACATCCGGCTCCAAACGTGGCTTTCTCCATGATGGATATGATATTTCGTTCGTGGTTTGTCGAGTAATGCGGCCCTCTTGAACGGGCAATGATGAGTGTAGATTCGGATCGGTTTGTTACAGCTTGCGGGGAGAGAGAATTGCGGGTAGAGAACAAATGCACTCCCTTTTTCCCACGTAATCCTGTCCCGCTTTCCTATCACATAACCATGATGTTACAGGAATTAGCACTTTGAAGGGGGAGATTTTAGGCGACTGGACGATATATAGAGCCGGAGCATTGCATCTTGTAAGCTGTGATCGCACACCTTTCTTTCCCAACGCTTGGTACATTATGGCCACCTCCTCCCAAAGCGCTTCTTCTAGCAAAAGAAAAACAGCAACCAAGACCGCGACGGCTACTCCGGTCGAGCTTGACGCCAAACAACTCTTGCATGTATTGTCTGCGGTAAAAAAAGGTGATTTTACGGCGCGGATGGTGATTGAAGAAAATGGCATGGCCGGTCGGATTGCCGACACGCTCAACGACATCATCGCGCAGAACGAACAACTCACCCGCGAACTGGAGCGTGTCAACAACCTCGTTGGTCGAAAAGGCAAGATCAATGAGCGGGCCGCGCTGCCCGGTGCAACCGGCTCCTGGAAATCCTGCATCGACTCCGTCAACGACCTCATCATCGATCTCGGGCAACCGGTTACGGAAGTCGAACGCGTCATTGGTGCGGTGGCCAAAGGCGATCTCTCGCAGAAGATGGATCTGGAAGCCAACGGGCGGAAGATCCAGGGTGAGTTTCTGCGGACGAGCAAGATCGTCAACACAATGGTGGATCAACTGTCGTCGTTCTCCTCCGAGGTGACGCGTGTGGCGCGCGAGGTAGGGACGGAAGGGAAGCTCGGTGGGCAGGCCAAAGTCAAAGGCGTGTCGGGTACGTGGAAAGACCTCACTGATAGCGTCAACTCGATGGCGAGCAACCTGACGGCTCAGGTGCGCAACATCGCCGAGGTGACGACGGCGGTGGCCAACGGCGACCTCTCCAAGAAGATCACCGTGGACGTCAAAGGCGAGATCGCTGAACTGAAAGAGACGATCAACCGAATGGTGGACCAGCTTTCGTCGTTCTCCTCCGAGGTGACGCGTGTGGCGCGCGAGGTGGGTACCGAAGGCAAACTCGGCGGGCAGGCGCGTGTGAAGGGGGTCTCCGGCACCTGGAAAGACCTTACGGACAACGTCAACTCGATGGCGGACAACCTGACGGCGCAGGTGCGCAACATCGCCGAGGTGACGACAGCGGTGGCCAACGGCGACCTCTCCAAGAAGATTACCGTCGAAGTTCAGGGCGAGATTGCGGAGTTGAAGAACACGATCAACACGATGGTGGATCAGCTCTCGTCGTTTGCCTCGGAGGTAACGCGTGTGGCGCGCGAGGTGGGCACGGAAGGCAAGCTCGGCGG
>DATGCC010000306.1:0-2885 GCA_035312345.1 Rhodothermales bacterium | reverse complement strand
CGCCGTGCAGGGGTTGACGGACGACCAACTCGATACACCCTACCGCCCCGATGGCTGGACGGTGCGGCAGGTGGTACACCATGTGCCGGATAGCCACCTCAACAGCTACGTCCGGTTCAAGTGGGCGTTGACGGAAACAGAGCCGCTCATCAAGACCTACGATCAGGACGGCTGGTCCACACTGCCGGATGCCCGCACGGCTTCCATCGAAATGTCGCTGATTTTGCTGGATGCGATCCACGAGCGCTGGCTGGCTCTGTTACAGGGCCTCTCCGAGGATGACTTTGCGCGGACGTTCAAGCACCCGGAGTGGGGCTTGGTGCGGCTCGATCAGAATCTTGCTATCTATGCGTGGCATGGCAAGCACCACGTAGCACACATCATGGGCCTGCGCGAACGCAAAGGGTGGTGAGATCAGCGTGGCAGCACGGTCAGACGGTGATGCTTGCTCCAGTAGCCGGCGCGGCCCCGTGCGTCAAACGCCCGCGCACGCCATGCATACTCGCCTGCTGCGTCGAGCGTGAGATGATAGGATGGAGCCACCGTCGGCAGGAGCAAAGGAGTTTTTCCAGATGCGTCTCGGCTGAGTTCCACCTCGTAGCGCGTAGCTTCTTCTACGGGCCTCCACTCGAAAGCAACATTGGAAGGTAGCGTCTGCGTGCTATGGGTCTGGAGCAGGGTGGGGGCCTGTAGATTGGTGCGCAGGGGGGCTTCCTGCACATCGGTGGTGTCGCAGGCGCTCAGGAAGAAGAGGGCAAAGACCCCGAGACGCAAGATGTAGAAACGCAGAGATGGCATACCGTGTGCAAAACTGTCCAAAGTAGATGAGCAGCATAGCGCCACGATGTGATGCGGGTATTATGGAGATGTTAGGAAAGCATAAACAAACACCAGCAGGCCATGAGTTGGATCAAAACACAGTCGTATGATGAATCAGATGGTACGCTGCGGAAGCTGTATGACCGCGTGAAGGGACCGGACGAAGACATCGACAACATTTTGCAGGTGCACAGTTTGCGTCCGCACACGCTGGCGGGTCACATGGCGCTGTACAAAAACGTCCTGCATCACAGCAGCAACACGCTACCGAAATGGCTGCTCGAAACGATAGGGGTGTATGTGAGCCTGCTCAACAAATGCAGCTATTGTGTGGAGCATCACTTCGAGGGCTTGCGCGCACTGCTGGATGACGATGCGCGGGCTACAGCCATCCGCAAAGCACTAGAAACGAACACGCTGACGGAGGTTTTCGATGCGCGGGAGCAAGCCGTTTTGGGGTATGCATGGATCCTCACGCGGGTCCCGGCAGAGATGACGCCGCATCACCTCGGAGAATTGCGCATGGTGGGCCTGACCGATGGCGAAATTCTGGAGGTGAACCAGGTGACGGGCTACTTCGCTTACGCCAACCGCACCGTACTGGGGCTCGGCGTCATCACCGAAGGTGACATCCTCGGCCGCTCACCCAGCAACAGCGATAATCCTGACGACTGGCAACACCGTTGAGGGAAGGGGAAGGACGAGGAGGGATTTTCGATTGCCGATTTGCGATTTGTGAAGTTGGCAAAGAAGTACGAACAACAGATTCGACCGTCGCCCTTCGACCATCGTCCTTCCATCAACCCGAAACCAAGCACTATTCTCAAAAGGCGTCGAGGTGTTTATTCAAAAACATCATAGTTGCTTCTACCAGTTCTTCGGGCGGCGGCGGCACAGCCTCGCCGCTTTCTTTGACCATATCGATGGTGGTGCGGTACTGGTCGAGGTAGGGGCCGCAGCACTGGCACATGGCGATGTGCTCCTCAAACAGCGCCTTCTGCCGGGGCGGGAGGTCGTCTTCAAGATAATCGACGATAATTTGGTTGACCTCCTCGCAGGTGAGCGAGCGGCCCAGCAGGTGTTTAATTTTCTGAATAACCATCATCAAGAGTCGCCACCAAAATGCTTTTCTAACAAGGCACGCAGGGCCTGTCGGGCGCGGTGCAGGCGAACACGAAGCGCGCCTTCGCTGATTTCTAGGATGCGAGCCGCCTCGGCGGTCGAAAGCTGTTCAAGATCCCGCAAGACGACCACCGTGCGGTAATCCGGGGGTAGTTGGTCTATGGCTTTTCGCACCAATTGTTGCCTTTCAGAACGTTCAACCTGCTTTTGAGGATTCCAGGTTTTGGGCTGCTGGACGAACATACCCTTCGCGAACGTCGGTTGCAGCCGTTCGATGTCGGCTTCTTCGAGGGTGTTGTACCGCCGCGTTTTGCGCAATGCCGCCCGCGCCAGGTTGATGCCAATGGCATAGAGCCACGTCGTCAGCTTGGCCTCGCGCCGAAACGTGTGCAACCGCTGGTAGGCTTGCAGGAACGTCTCTTGCATCACGCTCCGCGCCTCGTCCTCATCTCGCAAGATCCGAACGATGACGCGGAAGAGCCGGGGGCTTTCTTGCACGACCAGTTGGGCAAAAGCGTCACGGTCGCCGTCCAGGATCGCATCAATGTCCAGCGGTTCGGTATGCGAAGGTTGCTTGCTGATGAGCGGGGCGTGGTCTGAGGTTGGGTACGTTGACGGATTCATATGTTACGACATTTGCGACGAAAAATAGAACCGGATACGTTTGTGAGCGTCCATCCAGAATACTGAGAATGAGCAGGGGAGTTGTCACAAAAGTTAAAAATCGGTAGACGGGCTTGACCTCGTTGAGCATAAGAAGCCTGTCAGGAAAGCCGAAGCGACCTCAACATCGAGTAACTAAGTGAGGGGTGGACATAAATGCTAAGTTGTTGAAAAACAAGAGCCGCACGTAGTCTTGGCTCCGTACGGCTCCGGCTGTAGCTTGAGGGTATCCAGCCTCTCAAGACCCACAGCTAGAGCCATGATACCTACCGATACGCACC
>DATGCC010000305.1:0-6709 GCA_035312345.1 Rhodothermales bacterium | reverse complement strand
CGAATCACGTAGAGCAAGGCGTGACCTGCGTAAAAGTAGACGGCGAATCTCTGCCAGTCGTGGATGGCGCAGCGCACATTCCCCTCGAAAAAAATGGCGGTACCCATCAGGTGCAGATCACGCTGGGTTAACCGTTTCTCTCACAACCCAGTTGTCATTGCGAGGAGGCGCAGCCGACGCGGCGCTGCGAAGCGAGTACTCCTGGGGTGCAATCTCGTGACCAAGACTCCAATCCGACGAGATTGCTTCGCGTTGCTCGCAATGACAGTTCCCCCTTTGGGATTTATGTCCACCCCTCAACTAATTTATGCTACAAAGAGCGAGATCATCAGGAGTAGTGCAATGCCTCCCCCTAAAGCCGCGATACTTGTCAATAAGCCAAGCTTCCGAGAGGCAATCCACCCGCTGGTTCCTATACTGATGAAGAAAAGCACAACGCCTGCTATCAGAGCGAGTGAAGGCATCCAGTTGAGGCGGGCTAAGTCGCTGGCAGAAGAAACGTCGTTGTTGGCCACGGCACGGCTTATATCTGCGGCCATCAGCGACCACATAAGCGCTCCGAGGATGAGGCACACAGCGCTCCCCACAGCCGTTGCTACAGTGATTTTAGCAGGTTTGCCCAGTGCATCGGGGTTGTTGGTGCCTGCTCCTGCTGCCAGCAGAGCAGCGGCGGCAGTAAACGCAAGCCCTCCGAGCACAGCGCTGATCGAAGCTAGTTGTTGAAATGCCTGGGCGTATAATTCGAAAGCTGCTTGCATACCGTTGTGTTAGAGCACGATGACGGAGGAATTGAGCGGCACGGGCTGAGGGCATCATCGCTCAACAAGCTATGAGACCCGAACGGCGCAAACAACTCCAAATGCCCCTGCCCGGCTTTTGCCAGCACAAGGCACTACTCCTGATGGGCTCGTAGCCACGATGTAACTTCCTCGGCGTTTTCACCCGGCGGAAATACCGGGTAGAAGACGTGCTCCACATGCCCGGCCCGTAGAATCAGCGTCACGCGTTGTGCAAATCGCTTGCCCGCCACCTCCATCTCGGGTAGGTTCAAGCCACGGATGAAAGCAAACGGCTCATCACTCAATAACTCAAACGGAAGATGGAGCCGTTCTACCGCCTCTTGCTGATAATCGGTCGGTTGCACACTCAGTCCAAACACGTCGACTCCGAGGGCACGTAGCTCGGCATGATGATCCCGGAACGCGCATGATTGCGGGGTGCATCCGCGTGCGCCGGGGGTCTGGTTCCAGCCGGGCAAGGGATTCTGGCCAGGTCGTCCTGTTCGCGGAAAGATGTAGACGACGGTGCGTCCAGGCTGCAAGGCAAGGATGATCTGACGTCCGCGTGTAGAGGGGAGGGCGATGGAGGGCACTTGAGCACCGGGCAGGTGGTCACAGGCACCATCGTTGAGGGGAATGGGGGTGCCGAGAGGCAGGGAGTAAAGATCGTCGCTTCTTGCCATATAGAGTGGGTTAGGATAACTCTGACTGTTATATCCTCTACAGTGAAAGCTGCGATCGGGCCCCAGAAGACGCAGTGCCTCCCTATCAGGCTTTTCTACTTCTGCACGACGACATGCTGCACCTGAGAGGCGTTCTCAAAATCCAACTGGATGAAATAGACACCACTGGCTACGTGGCGGGCGTCCCAGCGGAGTTCCTGCTGTCCGGCCTGCTGCCATTCCTGAACCAGCGTTGCTAGCTTTTGTCCGCGCAGGTTGTACACGCTGGCTGTTACCATACCCGCTCGCGGCAACGCATACGGAAGCGTCGTGGTCGTATTGACAGGATTCGGATAGGGGGCGGATAGCGCAAACGTTTCCGGTTGCGGCGTCGGTTCGGTAACGGAGATCGCCACGTCGGGGACTTCGGTGATGTAGGTAGTATAGATGCCGTTGCCATACGTCGCCACCGCCACATAACCATCCGACTGACGCACATCGATCATGTCGATCACCACGTTGCCAATGGTTGCTCGGCCCTCCGGCGACCAGATGGTGTTCATGCCGTCCAGTTCGATGGAAGAGAAGAGGCCCGCGCTGGTGCCCGCCAGATAAACGGGTTGATCGTCTACGTATAGGGTGGAAATCCAGCGCACCGACGGTCCGCTACCCGTGCCGTCCGAGTTTTCTTCGAGGTTGCCAGACACGGGCATCCAGGTCTGCCCGCCGTCTGTGGTGGCATAGATGCTATGGACGCCGTAGTTCGGGAAGACAACCAGCACCTTGTTCACGTCTCGTGGATCGACATTAATACAGCGGATATACGGGCTGTAGGGATAGTACGGGAAATTCTCGCCAGTGATATCGACCGGTACGGGCGCGCCTTCATGCGGATTGTCCAGGTAGAACACTTTCGTATCGGCGTCGGCAGAAACGTCTGCGGCGGCATAGTACAGCCGGCGCGGCGCGGCTTCCGACATGCCCAGGGCATAGAAATAATATCCCGTAATATGGTCCATGGGCTCCCAGTTGACGTCTGTCGAGGTAGCCGTGGGATCTTCCGGAATCGCGGTCAGGTCGGTGTTGCGCCAGAGGGTTTGCTGCGAGGGAAAGTACATGACCTTCTGGTCGTGCGGATCGAGTTGGAAGGTCGTGAGCCACAACCCCAGGGGCACGGAGGGCGGCGTGATCTCCGTGCGTTGCAAAGCACCATTGACCAGGGTATGGCGGAAGAGGCCCAGATGAGCCGCCTGTGCGGAATACAGGTATTCGCCTCCATCTGCGATAGCCGTGTAGCCCCCGTCCCCTCCTATGAGTATGTCCCAGGGGGCATCGGGGTTGTCCGAATCGGTGTGGATAATCCCGTTATCCTGTGATCCCCCGATGAGGGTTTCGCTGCTTGGCGTGCCATGGTCGATAGCAACGGAGTAGAACTGGGTAGTCCGATATCCGCTGTTCAACGATTCCCAATCCAGCGCATCGTTATTCGCGGCGGCCAGGTTGTCGTTTGCCCTGTAGAGGCCGCCATCGTTGCCCACGATCATGCGGTCTGGCTGGGACGGATAGAAGGCGAGGGCCGTCTGATCGACATGAAAGGGAACGCTTCCTGTGCCGCTGACCAACTCGAAGGTTGCTCCTCCATCGGTGCTGCGAAACAGGTCCAGGGCACCCAGAAAGAGGATATTGTCGTCATCAGGTTTGGCCTCAATGAGCAGCATGGTGCCTTCATATGTTTCCATCTGTGCATCAAAAGGCAAACCGCTGGTCAAGTCGGTCCAGCCCACGCCGGGTTCATACTTCATGAACCGTTGCTGGTGGCGGGCTACCGACGTAAGGAAATAGACGGCGTTGCTTGCATCGGGAGCGGTGCCCATGACGGTTCGCAGGGTAGACGCAGGCCAGCCCGCGGGCGAGATGTTTTCCCACGTCTCGCCATCGACCGAGCGGTAAATGCCATTCGTGGCGCGGTCTCCGGCTACCGTCGCATAAAACGAGCCATCGCCTGCCACAAGGATCTCGGTGCGGTGATCCTCGTTCAGGGCAGGGTTGCCGGTCATCTCAAAGTTGAGGGCAGGAGACCAGGAAGCGCCGCCATCCGTGCTCCGGTATAGGCCGGATGCGGTGCCTGCAAAAACGCCGTCCTCGCCGAAGGTAGCCAGACTCCAAATATAATCGAAGGGGTCATCCTGGTCGGGCGTGTGAGAAACCGTAGCGGGGAGTTGGGTCCAGGTATCGCTGCCATCCACCGACCTGTAGATGCCGTCGCCGCGAACCCGCCCGTTGTTCTCTGGGCCTGTCGCGCTTACGGTATACCCGGTGCTGTAATACCAGATATGCTCTTTGCCAGGAGCGGTGTTCTGGGCGAGGGCGGTAACGCTGTGCAGATGGTTGGGGGCCGTTGTTTTGCTCCATGACTGACCGCCATCGATGGATTTAAACATGCCCCCGGAAGCGCCACCGGCCAGGATGACGTTTTCATCCGTCACATCGATGCCCAGTGCATGGGTGCGCCCGCCGATGTTGTTCGGGCCTCGGGCCACCCAGTCATCGGCGGAGGTGAGCGATTGGAGGTTGGGCTGCTGTGTCAGCCGATGCACAAAGTCGAGTTCCTTTTGCGCAATGCTTTCAGGAATTTGCTTTGTAGCAGGGTCGTACAGTTGCCGCCATTCATGCTCTAGCCGTGCCTGGGGATTCTCAGCGGTGCCTTCACGGGCTTCCGATTCGAAACCAGCCTGCTGCAGGGATGTGCGTGATGGGGACCCTCCCCAAGGATGGGTGATCAGCAGGGCAAGAATCAAAACACCCGCTGCTGCAACGAATAGACGGGACGGTTTCATACCTCCTCCGCATGGTTAGCTTGTAGGTGGACACAACGGCTCTGCCCGATTCTTCAAAGCGCTGATTTGCTACGGTCTATCTACACCACCCAGCCTTCGCGGTAGGTTCTGCCTACAAACTGGTTCGCCTCTTCAAGGTTGGTGATGCGCATGTTTTCGCCATCCCACAACAACTTCTTGCGCCCGTAATACTCCATGTGACCTTCGCTGTTTTCTCGGCGTAGCATATAGCTACGAATGGCAAGGTTGCCCATCAACACGGTCTCCGTCATGGGACCTGCGTAATCGAAGGACGACGTTAGAGCCTGGTGCTCCGGGCTGTCGAATCCGGCTTTACAGGCATCTACCCATTTGCGTTGGTGCCCGTATTCAGGCTCCTCATTCTCTTCTGTTTCTGGCCCGAACTCGGTGGTTCCGTCGTTGAGATAGAGCTTGGGCATCAAGGGCGAACTGTCGTTGATGTTGGTGGAGATGATGCCTTTTTCACCGATGATCATCACGCCATTCTGGCTATTGGATCCGCCAATGTCATGGTCGGCAGGGATGATATCCGGGTGCGACGGACGGATGCCGCCATCGCTCCAGGTCATCTCGATGGGAGCCTTGCTTTTTTCGGTAGCGTCGAAGTGCAGGGTGATAAACGAAGAGGGCGGGCAGCCTTCCGGGTGGTAATCCGGCGTCCACATCTGCGTATACACCGTGCCGACGCTGCATTCGGCATCGGTCGGGTATTTGAGTCCCAGCGTTCGGAACGGGATGTCGATGAGATGGCACCCCACGTCGCCGAGCGCGCCCGTGCCGAAGTCCCACCAGCCGCGCCAGTTGAAGGGGTGCAGGTTGGGGACATAGGGCCGAGAGGCGGCGGGGCCCAACCAGAGATCCCAGTGTAAGTCTGCTGGCTTCTGGCTCGGGTCAGGGGCGGGCATAGCATACCCCTGCGGCCAGACCGGCCGGTTAGTCCAGACCTGCACTTTCGAGATGCTGCCCAGGACCCCGGAGTCCACCCATCCTTGCACCATGTCCAGAAGGGGATTCGATCCGCCCTGATTTCCCATCTGGCTAACGATCTTGTGTTCTCGTGCCATCTCGGTTAGCAGGCGGGCTTCCCGGATGTTGTGGGTCATGGGTTTCTGGACATACACATGGATGCCCCGTTCCATAGCAAAGGCCGCAGCGGGGCCATGCACATGGTCCGGCGTGGAGATCGTCACCGCGTCAATATCCGGCTCTTGATCCAGCATCACCCGGTAATCGTGATAGCGCTTTGCTTCGGGAAAGGCTTCGACAGACTCTGAGGCCGATCCAGAGAAATCGACATCGCACAGGGCGACGACCCGCTCCCGGCCGTTGACGGACGCATGGCGAATATCGCTGGCTCCCTTGCCACCCGCTCCAATGGCTGCCAGGTTTAGCTGGTCACTGGGCGCGGTATAGCCTGCGCCGCCCAGCACATGCCTCGGCACAATAAAAATGGAGCTTCCGATAGCGGCTTGCTTGATAAAGGATCGGCGGGAGATCACTGACGGTCTGGTTTTTCGTTCCATTGGAGTAGGTGTATGTGAAGGGCAGGGGCTTGAGGCCGCTAGTGCGCGAAGTGAGATCAAGATAGCAACGCCGGGTATGGAAATGCTACCGGGATTTTGCCGACCAACGGGCGTTCAGCTTCGGCAAGGAGGTGATAGTAAGTGGCTTCTTGTATGCTTCTGGCTCATTAGATCCACCCCTGCCACCGCGCTAGTGTGTAGAGGAGGCCCGCGAAGAAAAGACTGCCAAAGAGGTGCTTGTTGTACCGGGCCAACCAAAGCGGGAGGTAGATGTCGAAATTGTCGCGCCGGTCGTCGGTGTAGCGGGCAGCAATACCCGTGAGGGGGCAGCGCCAGTGGTTGGCAAGGATGATGAAGACCTCAACGAACACGATGGCAATCAACACGGCCGCTGTGGCAAAGTCGCCGCGCCAGGCATAGATGGGGATGGCGAGGATGCAGCCGGCGAAGAAAGCCCAGGCCATCGTGTGGATGACTTTTATAGCACAGAGGGATGCTTGGGGACTCATATCATGTAGCGTATTACACAATGCGTGACAAGGTACTACTTCTGAAATGAGCAGGCCGGTCAACCCCGCGCTTGCTCAAAGAGGGCCGTCAGCAACGCCCGGTCGGCGTCGGTGAGTGGTTGGTCACGACGCGCCATCACAGCTTCGGCAACGCGCAACGCCTTGTCGAGGCGGTAGGGCACGAAGCCGGCCTCCGCGCCGCCCCACGAGAACGATGGAATATGACGCGGGGGGAATCCGGCTCCGTAGATGTTGCACATTACCCCGACGACCGTGCCCGTGTTGAACATCGTGTTGATGCTGCACTTGGAATGGTCGCCCATGATGAGGCCCAGGAACTGCTGCCCGGATGACACAAAGTCTTCCGCAACGGCATCG
>DATGCC010000304.1:0-3533 GCA_035312345.1 Rhodothermales bacterium | reverse complement strand
GCCTCCATGGTGTCGGGATCGGCAAGGGCAGTGAAGATCGGGATGCCGAAAAGCCACGAGATGAGACCGCCCGCAAAGACGAGCGTGGCGATGTTCAACCCGACGATGTAGCCCACCGCCAACAGCGCTACCGAAAGATCGGAGCCATAGCCAAAAATCGACCGCCCCGACGTGAACGCGCCCGAGATGCTGCCGGAAAACACCTTGAACCCCGTCTGGCACAGCTTCACAAACGCACCCGCCAGCCCTGCAATAGCGATGTATTTGACGCCCTCACCACCCTCTGTGCCTGCCTTCAGCACCTCGCCTGTCGCCACGCCTTCCGGGAATTTGAGGTTGGCTTCGATGATGAGCGCCCGCCGCAAGGGAATGGTGAAGAGCACGCCGAGGATGCCGCCACACAACGCAATCGCCATCGTTGGGATGAACTCGAAGTTCTGCCAGTACTGCAGCATGATGAGCGCCGGGAGCGTGAAGATGACGCCTGCTGCCAGCGACTCGCCTGCCGAAGCCGCCGTCTGCACGATGTTGTTCTCCAGGATGTTCGACTCCCGGAAGAACCGCAAGACCGCCATCGAGATGACCGCCGCCGGGATCGACGCCGACACGGTTAGCCCCACCTTTAGGCCGAGGTAAGCATTCGCGCCCGCCAGCACCGCCGACAAGATGAAGCCCAGCACCACAGCTTTGACGGTAATCTCTTTTAACTGCTGCGAAGCCGGAATGTATGGCTCGACCGTGCCACTGACACGTCGCCTCGAGGATTCAATCATGTGTTTGGGATAGAGCTTGAGGGAAGGAGTCTAGAATCTATGAGTCTAGGAGACTAAGAAAAGGTCAGCATACAAGATCCTAGACTCGTAGCCTCTCAGGCTCTTAGACTCTTTATCCGAACCCCAGAGTGTAACAAATGCAGCGGTAAGAAGAAATGCTTGCGATCATCCCTGCTTACTTCGTCAGGATCATCTTGTGCGACTGCGTACTCTGGCGGGTGCTGAGGCGAACGAAGTAGGTGCCGCTGGGCAGTTCGGTGGCGTCGAAGCGCACCTCGTAGT
Source organism: Rhodothermales bacterium (assembly GCA_035312345.1). Taxonomy (GTDB): domain Bacteria; phylum Bacteroidota; class Rhodothermia; order Rhodothermales; family DATGCC01; genus DATGCC01. The sequence continues at coordinate 2,478 of DATGCC010000304.1, read as the reverse complement.
GCCCTGGCTGCTGTGTTCGATTTACCAGCAGCCGCACCTGCTGTCCCGAGAGATCCCACACAGCGAGGCGCACCTGCTGAGCCTCACGCACATCGTAGGCGATGGTGGTGGTGGGATTGAACGGGTTGGGGAAGTTGCCGAGCAGAACGACGTTCTCCTCTTCATTGCGGGCCATACCGAGTTTGATAGCCGCCGACGTGCGCTCGGCCCCTGAAGCGAAATGCTGCCGGACGCGGTAAAAAGCAACCCGATCTGGCCGGTTGGTGTCGCGATAGGTGAACAAGCCAGCGGCGCGATCTGCCTGTGTCGCGTCCGTCACATCTACCTCGCCGATAGGCATGAAGGTACGCCCGTCACTAGACCGCTCGACTACGAAGGAGCGCGTCTGGGTATCAGTGGTCTGCCATGTCACCACCACATCGCCTGCTTCGGGCACAGCGCGGATGTTTTTGACGGGCTGATAGAAGGCCAGATCGGAAAAGGTACGCTCAATGCGAGATGGCCGATCAGCTATGAGTCGTTCAGGCAGAGGCTCGTCGAAGCTGAGAAAGACGGCCCCGGCAGTAGGCGGCAGCAGTTCGCGCATCGTCTGCTGAAGGGCATCCCCCGTGCGCGCCTGGGGCCAGAAGCGCACTTCATCAAACAGCCCCGTGTAGCCCTGCATGTGGGTCTTCACAGCGTCTCTATTGGGCAGGCGGCCCCCCAGCGCCACCTGCTGGTCAAAGCGGATGGCCGGCGGCACCGGACTATAGAGTGAGTCGGCAGCCTGCCCGTCGAAAAATAGCCGTGCCCAGCCGGTGGCGGGGTCGTTGGTGACGGCAATGTGGTGCCACTGCCCGTCGGCTACGGGCCGATGCGTCGCCATAGCTTCGTGCCGCCCCGGCTGCCCCCGATAATACCGCAGCAATCCCTCTCCATCGACAATCATCTCAATGGGATACGACGTGCGTTCGCCGCCATTCCAGGTGGAGAGCACGATTTCGTTGAAGTCCGTCGTGCGCATCCAGAACTCGACCGTGCTTGGTGCCTGCGTGCTCAGATCGGGCAGTGCGGTACGCCGCAGCTGCAACGGCCTGCCCTGTGCTCGAAATGCCAGCACTTGATTGTCCTCGGCCCGCACCGAGGGCATCTGGCGAAGGCCCTGCGTGATCGCCTGCCCCCCCAGCGGCACCAGGCGGGTACGGTCCTGCTCGTGCCGTCGCACAAAGGGCGTAAGCGTCCATGTGACCGCCCCGGGCGAGCCGCCCGTCACCACGCCCAGGATAACCGCTTGCGGCCCTGGCAAGGCGTGCGAAGCTGCAATACCATAGACATTGCCAGGCCGATCCAGCCGCCGCACCATCAGCGGTACCTGCGCCTCGCCCTGCCGCATCGTCAGTGCCTCTTCCAGTACCCACCCCGTAGGTAGAGTAACGAAAGCGCCTTCAAAAGCAGAGCGCCCATCCCAGTAAGCAAATAGATTGGCGTGCTGTCCGACCTGTACCTCGGCATCGGCTGTTACCTGCCGAAACTGCGCATAAGCAGGGTTGGCAGCAAGTAACAGCGCGAGGCAGACATACACATAAAGGTATGCCAGTCTACATAGCCTTGTAGGTAGCCGGGATGGCATAACGTAGTAACCGTATGCAGCAGGCTGAACGTGGAATGGAGGAGGGTGGTGGGTGGCCCTGTCACTTCTCACGGGGCCTCAAAATAGCAGGTGAACCTCTTGCTGTCAACCTTTGCCTGCCAGGCCGCTCTGTTCTTCCTCCCATGTGGTTGCAGACCCAGGATTTACAGGATGGTTATAAACCGCCCTGCACCCAACAGGAATGACATAGCGTTATTAGAGCAAAGCATCATAAAATGATCCTCAAGATAAGTGCGTAGTCTGGTCGGTTCTGTTCTCCTCCTCTTCTGAGAGATCAACATCTTTAGTTTTACAAGCTGTCTCGTTCATCTACTCCTCAATCTCAGCCCCTTATGCCCGCACGCCTTGCCGCACACCTTCGGGCTGCTCGGAATGACTACTTTGTCGGTCGGTCAGAAGAACTGCGCCTTTTCCGCACCGCCCTCACCCAGGATGCTTTTCCGTTCTATGTGCTCCATGTTTTTGGCCCTGGGGGTGTTGGAAAAACGTCGCTGCTGCGCGCCTTTGCCCGCCTGTGCCAGGACCACGAGGCCACCTCCCATTACCTCGACGGACGTGACATTGACCCGGAGCCGGAAGCCTTCCTCTCAGCGTTGCGCGAAGTACTTAACGTGGAAGCGCCTTTTCCTCCGCTGGAAGCGCTGGCCAACCGGCCCAGTCAGCACGTCCTTCTCATCGATACGTACGAAACCATTGCCACACTCGATGGCTGGCTCCGCGATCACTTTCTGCCCCAAGTGCCGGAAAATGTACTCACCGTCCTCGCCGGGCGCGACCTACCTGCACAGGCGTGGCGAGCGGATGCGGGCTGGCAGGCGCTGGTCGAAGTGATCCCCCTACGCAACCTC
>DATGCC010000303.1:0-4554 GCA_035312345.1 Rhodothermales bacterium | reverse complement strand
ATTGCCGAGGTGCAGCTTACCTGTGAAGCAGAACCCGCGCCTCCTGGCTGTGCGCCCCTGCTGACAAAGCGGCTCAGCGATGCCAGCCTGCGTCTTGGGCTAGAAGTGGAGCCCTTTTATCGAGATGCCAAAACCGGAGCCGTCTACCCGTTCCTCTTCGATGATCTGCGGCGGCAGATGGCCGAGGCGTTCAAGCATACGTTCTTTACGTTTGCCCGGCAGCGGACCCGGCTGGAGCCACCGCACTTCCACACGATGGGCCGGTGCAGCCTCGACAGGATCACCCGCGAAGTAGACCGGCAACTCGCTCAGATCGATGCCTCCTTCGACTTCCTGCTCCAGATCACCCCGGTCAACGCCAGCGAGGCATGGGAGGCATTTCAGGCGGGTGACTTCGAGAAGGAGCCGGTCTTCCGGTACCGCCCTTTGCCCGTCGATCCTGAATTGCTCAAGCGAACGCTCTTCGAGGTGCCCACCGAGCGCGTCGAGGACCCGGTGCTGAGTTGGATTTTCCGTGAGAAGCAGGAAGAACTGGACCGCCGTATCACGATGCTGCGCGACCGGGGAACGCGCCCCTTTTTCTTCGGCAGCCTCCAACTCTTTGGCGAAGTTCAACCCGCCCTGCTCGATCTTGCAGACGAAATTCTGGATCGTCTTCCTGATCATGAGGATGACTACGACGACAGCAACTATTTCACCGCGACCGAATTTGCCGATGTTGCCGAGCAGGAGTTTGATCACTACCGCGCCACCTGCACCGATTTCCCCGACAAGGCGCAAATCCGCGACGACATGCCTGCCGGGCTGATGGTGTCTTCCGGACAGTTGCTCGTTGGGGAGGGCACGACGATACCTGCCTCCCGCGTCAACGCGCTGCTTCAGCATGAGGTGGGCACGCACATGCTCACCTACTACAACGGCGATGCGCAGCCGCTTCAGCTTTTCTGCACCGGGCTGGCGGGCTACGACGCGCTGCAAGAAGGGCTGGCGGTGCTCTCCGAGTTTCTGGTGGATGGCCTCACACTGGCGCGTCTGCGCGTGCTGGCCGCCCGCGTGGTTGCGGCTCACAGCCTCATCGAAGGGGCGACATTCGTGGAGGTGTTTCGGCATCTGTGTGACGTGTGCGAGTTTAGCGAGAAAACGGCTTATACGATCACCATGCGCACCTTTCGCGGCGGCGGGCTGATCAAAGATGTGATTTACCTGCGCGGTCTGCGCGAACTGACGGAGTACCTGCAGGAAGGCGGCGAACTGGAGCCGCTCTTCGTCGGCAAAATCGCGCTGCACCATGTACCGCTGTTGGAAGAACTGGCGCAACGCGGCATTTTGCGCCCGGCGCTGCTACGGCCCCGCTGCCTGGACTATCCCTCCATGCCCGCCAACCTCGAACGCGTGCGAAGCGGGCTGACCCTCATCGACTTTTTTGAGGAGCAACTCGTATGAACATCGGCTTTTTTATAAACAGCATAGACACCGAGCGACCCCGGTATGCCACCACCTGCCTGGCGAGGGCCGCTACCGAGCGCGGCCACGAAGCCTGGTATATCAGCGTCGAAGATTTCGCGTACGATCCCGACGAGTGCGTGCGCGCCCATGCCCGCCGCGTTCCGGGCAAAAAATATAAATCCACCGAGTCCTACCTTGATGCCTTGCGGAGTGACAAAGCCGAAACGGAACGCCTGACGGTGGCAGACCTCGATGTGTTGCTCCTGCGCAACAACCCCGCTGATGATGCAGGTGATCAACCGTGGGCGCAGTTTGTTGGGATCAATTTTGGGCAGATTGCTCGCGATCAGGGCGTGCTCGTTTTCAACGATCCGACTAGTCTTGCGCACGCACTCAACAAGCTCTACTTCCAGCGTTTCCCCGAAGAGGTGCGTCCGAAAACCCTCGTCACCCGCGACCCGGCAGATATCCGCGCCTTCGTCAAGGAGCAAGACGGCAACGCGGTGCTGAAACCATTACAAGGCTCCGGCGGGCAGGGCGTTTTCCTCATCCGCCCGGACGAAGAGGCCAACCTCAACCAGATTATCGAAGCCATCAGCCGCGATGGCTATGTGGTGGCGCAGGAGTACCTGCCCGCCGCCGCCGAGGGGGATCTGCGGCTCTTTCTGGTGAATGGCCAGCCGCTCCAGGTGGACGGCAAATACGCCGCTTTCCGTCGGGTGGCAAAGGGAGGTGATATGCGCAGCAACATCCATGCAGGCGGCGAAGCGACCCCTGCCGAGATCAACGAGACGGTGCTGCACATCGCCGAACTGGTGCGGCCCAAGCTGATCCAGGAGGGCCTGTTCATTGTAGGTCTCGACATCGCGGGCGACAAGCTAATGGAGGTCAATGTGTTCAGCCCTGGTGGCCTCTATAGTATGGAGGAGTTTGAAGAGGTTCCTTTTTCCGCCGCCGTGATCGAAGCGCTGGAGCACAAAGTCGCCATCAAAAAACACTATGGCCTGGATTTCAGCAACGTGCAGTTGGCGACGATGTAGGGAAGCGGGAAGGGCAAGGAGGGAAGCGGGGTGTCACCCGCATCCTTCCCGTGAAGGCCGCCTGCGTCTGTTTGAAATTTCGTCCATATGCCTCTAATGGGCGGGGACGGTGCGATCCTGCGCCCAGGTGCGGAGCGCGGCAATGTGCTCGGCCATGACGACGGAAAGCGGACGGGTGGCACGGAGTTCTTCGAGCAGCAAGGCGGTATCGAGCGTGCCGCTGCCGTGCGTGATGGCATAGAGGCCGGATACGATGGCTTGCTCGATCTCGGAGCCAGAGAAGCCTTCGCTGGCTTTGGTCAGGGCGTCGAGGTCGAAGGCAGCAGGGTCAAGGTTGCGCTTGGTGAAGTGGATGCTGAAGATGGCGCGGCGCGTGGCGGCGTCGGGCAGATCCACAAAGAAGACTTCATCAAGGCGGCCTTTGCGCATCAACTCGGGCGGCAGCGCTTTGATGTCGTTGGCGGTGGCGACAATGAAGACGGACGCTTTGCGCTCGGCCATCCAGGTAAGCATGGTGCCCAGCACGCGGCGCGTGGTGCCGTTTTCGCCCTCGCCCGTCGCCACGCCTTTTTCGATCTCGTCAATCCAGAGGACACACGGCTGCATCGTTTCGGCCATCTTTAAGGCTTCACGGGTGCGGCGCTCCGTCTCGCCGAAATACTTGTCATAGAGCGCCCCGAAGTCGAGTCGTAGCAGCGGTACGCCCCATGTCCCGGCGACGGCTTTGGCGGCGAGGCTTTTGCCGCCGCCCTGCACGCCCAGCAGCAGGAGGCCCTTCGGCGGCTCCAGTCCTTGCTGTGCGCCGGTGTTTTTAAAAACGGCCTCGCGCTGCCGCAGCCAGGCTTTGAACCGGGTTAGCCCGCCTACCTCCGAGAGGTGCGCTGTGTCGTGCTCGAAGGAGAGCACGCCGTCCTGGTTGAGTACATCGTACTTCGCCTTGGCGATGGTGGGCGCATCGGCTTTGGTAATGGCTCCGTCGTCGTAGATGGCGAGGCGGGCGAGTCGCGCCGCTTCCATCGCCGAGAGGCCCTGTAAGTTTTTGACGAGCCCCTGCATCGCTTCCCGGTCGGCGCGCACCCGCTGCCCCGGCTGCTCCTGTGACCACCGCTCGGCCACCTGCGCGACGATGCGCGTGATGGTTTTTTCATCCGGCAACGACACCTCGAAGCGAGCGGCAAAGTGGCTCAGTTCCGGCGGCAGTTTCAGTTCGTGGCTGACGAAAATGAGCGTCTGGTGGTATTTCTCGGCCTGTTGGGAGATCTCTTTGATGATGCGCACATGGGTCGGATCGTCGAGATAGGGGTGGAAATCGAGCAACAGGTAGACGCCCTCCATCCGTAGTGACCAAATGTGTTGCAGCATCTCGACCGGCTCGCGGTTTGAGGTGTGCTCGTTGCCGCTACCTACCCGGCGCATGCCCTCCGCCACGTTCCACGCGTACAGCGGCAGGCGCAGTTTGCCAGCGACATGCGCCATCAGGTCGATGACCCGTTGCTCCTCCCGCGATTCGATGAGGATGATGGGGGTTCGCGCCTTGAGCAAGGTGGCTAGGTCGTGGATATCTTGCATGAAACCTGTGAATCATCTGGACGGAATAGTTTGCCTCTGGTATCGCCACCTCAGGCGTATCCTATAGCAGATTTTCCAGATTCAGCCATGCAAAATTGCGGCGATTACTCTGTCATTACCAGCGTCTGTGCCTGTGTGCTGTGCTCGCCCATCATGCGTACGAGGTAAACACCAGCAGGCCAGCCAGCCGTATCCACAGCAAAGCGGTGGGGTTGTCCAGCAACGAGTATACCCTCTCGTAACAACGCCATCCGTTGCCCCAGCACATTGAATACTTCGACACGTGCTTCCTGCGTAGTCGCCAGTTCGACCTCTACCTGCACGGACGACGCAGACGGATTTGGAAAAACATCCATCGTCATCAACGAGGCAGGCATCTCATTTTCGGCGGTGAGGTCCATCGCGAAGGTGATGGCCCAGAGCATCCGATCGCCGCCGTATTCAAGCACGTAGAGGGTGTTGTCTACCAGCACGGCGTCGATGGGATTGGTGAAGCCGC
>DATGCC010000302.1:0-4191 GCA_035312345.1 Rhodothermales bacterium | reverse complement strand
CTGCGCAATCCGTATCGAATGGCTATCGACCGACGCACGGGGTACCTGTATTGGGGCGACGTAGGGCCGGATGCCGGTGCCGACAACCCCACACGCGGCCCGCAGGGCCATGACGAAATCAATCAGGCCCGAACACCGGGCTTTTTTGGATGGCCGTACTTCATCGGCAACAACAAGCCCTACCACGACTATGACTTCGGCCCCCAAACGTCCGGCCCCCTTTTTGATCCCACTGCCCCGGTGAACGACTCGCCCAATAATACAGGGATCCAGACTTTGCCTCCGGCTCAGCCTGCTTTTATCTGGTATCCCTACGGGCCATCTGCCGAATTTCCGCTGCTCGGCGCAGGAGGCCGCACCGCGGTAGCCGGTCCTGTGTTCTACTGGGATGACTATGAGGATACCGCCCGCCGTTTTCCGCCTTACTATGACGGCAAACTCTTCATCTATGAATGGATGCGTGACCAGATCTTCGTGGTGACGATGAACGAGCAGAGCGACTACGAATCCATAGAACGATTTCTCCCCAGCACGACCTTCTCCAATCCGATAGACATGCTATTCGGCCCGGATGGAGCGATGTATTTGCTGGAATATGGCAATACCTGGAATGCCGCCAACCCCGATGCCCGCCTCTCCCGCATCGACTATATCGGTGAGTAATCGTTAGGAAAGTTTGTGGCGTATGGTACGATGTATTGATGCGCTCTGCGCATGTCATTGGCTTTGCTGTCATTCGGTTCGCTACGCTCACGTCATTGGTCATTGATGAGCACAAGACAAGAAAAGACCAATGACGTGCCGAAGGCACCAATGACTACGAGCGTAGCGAGCATATTGACGGCGAAGCCGATCCTTAATCTGCCAGCAGTTGAGAATTGCTTTCGGGCAATTGCTGCTCTTCCCACCATCGAAAATCGTCCAGATCCTTTTGGATGGCTTTCACGATGGCTCCTACTACCGCCACATCGTCGATGAAACCCAGCCCGGCGATGGCATCGGGAATCAGGTCAACGGGATTGACGAAGTAGATGATGGCGGCCACCCCGTAGAGCATAGAGCGCCACGGTATCATGCGGTATTCTTTTCGCGTCCACCGCCGCGCCAGCCGAAACAGCGTGCGTAGGTCGTCGGCTATCTTCATGATGCTGCCTTCGTTGCTTGCCATTTTTTTGTAGCCTGCGCGGAGCAGTTTATACATCCGAATCCGGCGGCGCATGACCTTGCCAGCAATGCGCTGCGCCGCTCGGAAAGCGTTTTTTTGTTTGGGATTGAGTTGCGGCTCCAGGCTCGTTTCCATCGACTTCCGTTGTGTTTGTTGACGACCGATGCAGGTACACAAGCGATGCAGCACAAATACCCGTGATATTGTACCTTGTTCACGCTTCCGCTACACACCCCACTCACCCCTGAAGCTATGAAAGACTTCTTCTATCTTTTCTTGCTTTGTACCCTCTTTGCACCGAGCACCTTTGCGCAGGAAACCAGTCCTGACAGCAATCCGATGCCGGTGATGGACAACCCGGTTACGCCCACCCCGGCAAACACGCGCATGGCAGGCGTCGCCCAGCGCCAGATGCTCAGCGACAACTCTCTCGTCACCAACGTCGAGCTGCGTAATGTGGGGCCGACTGTGATGAGTGGACGTGTGGTGGATGTGGATGTCAATCCCCTCGACCCGACGCATTTTTACGTGGCCTATGCCTCCGGTGGACTCTGGGAAACGACCAACAACGGACAATCTTTCATCCCCCTGTTTGACGATCAGGCGGTCATGACGCTGGGTGACATCGCCGTGGATTGGGACCATGGTGGGACCATCTGGGCAGGCACAGGAGAGAACAACTCCAGCCGCTCGTCCTATGCAGGGACGGGTGTCTACAAAAGCGAGGATGGTGGCGAGACGTGGATGTATATGGGCTTGGACGCCACGCAACGAACGGGCCGCATCATCTTGCATCCAGATGATCCAAACACCGTGTGGGTCGCCGCCATCGGGTCGCTCTACACGCCAAACGCAGAGCGGGGCGTCTACAAAAGCGAGGATGGTGGCGAGACGTGGCAGAAAACACTGTTCGTAGATGACAACACCGGGGCCATTGACCTGCTCATCGATCCGAACAATACCAACGTGCTATACGCGGCCATGTGGCATCGCGAGCGGCGAGCGTGGAATTTCGTGGAAAGCGGCCCTGGCTCGGGTATATATAAAAGTATCGATGGTGGTGAGACGTGGATAGAGTTAACTGTGGAGGGTAGCGGCTTCCCGACAGGGGAGGGTGTGGGCCGCATCGGGCTGGCGCTATATCCGGGCACGCCGGGTGTGCTCTATGCTTTTCTGGACAACCAGAACCGCCGACCCGATGAGGAAGAAGAAGTCGATCAGGGTCTCACCCGTGATGCCTTGCTGGCAATGACGCAGGAAGCGTTCATGGACGTGAGTGATGAGGATCTGGAAGCCTATCTGCGTGACAACAACTTTCCCCGTGAATACACGGCAGAATCGATCCGCGAGCAGATTCGCAAGGGCGAGATCCAACCAAATGCGCTGGTCGAATACCTTGAAGACGCCAACAGCCAGCTTTTTGATACGCCCGTCGTTGGGGCCGAAGTGTACCGCTCAGATGATGGCGGCAGCACCTGGACGCGCACGCACGAGGACTACATCGACAACCTCTATTATTCCTACGGCTACTACTTTGGCGAAATCCGCGTTGCGCCGGATGAGGATCAGCGCATCTACATCATGGGCGTACCAATTCTGAAATCCGACGACGGAGGACGGACGTTTGTGAGCATCAACGAGCCAAACGTTCATGCCGATCACCACGCGCTGTGGGTGAGCCCGACGCGGCCCGGTCATCTGATCAACGGCAACGACGGTGGCCTCAACATCAGCTACGACGATGGCGAGACGTGGTTTAAGGCCAACACGCCATCCGTGGGGCAGTTTTATGCTGTGCAGGTGGACGCGGCCACCCCGTACAACGTCTACGGGGGCTTGCAGGACAACGGCGTCTGGTTCGGCCCGCACACCTACCAGGCCAGCATGAACTGGTACGGCAGCGGCGATTATCCCTACGACCGGCTCATGGGCGGCGACGGGATGCAGATTGAGGTGGACACGCGTACCAACGAGGTCGTTTACACAGGCTTTCAGTTTGGCAATTACTTTCGCATCGACCGCGCTGCCGGCGAGACGCAGCCGATCAAACCGCGCCATACGCTGGGTGAACGCCCGCTCCGGTTCAATTGGCAATCGCCGGTTCATCTCTCGCGGCACAACCAGGACATCCTCTACTTCGGTTCGAACAAGCTCCATCGCTCCTTCAACCGGGGCGACGACTGGGAAGCACTCTCCGGCGACCTGACCAAAGGCGGGCGGCCCGGCGATGTGCCCTACGGCACGCTCACCACCATCGACGAATCGCCCTTGCACTTTGGCCTGCTCTACGTCGGCTCGGATGACGGCTACGTCCACGTCTCCCGCGACGCCGGTAATACTTGGATGCGCATCTCAGACAGCCTACCGCAGAATCTGTGGGTGAGCCGCGTCGAGGCGTCGAATCACAAAAAGGAGCGCATCTTTGTGACACTCAACGGTTATCGGTGGGACAACTTCGAGGCTCATGTTTACGCTTCCGATGATTACGGACAGACGTGGCAGCGCCTCGGAAATGATCTCCCGGAAGAGCCCGTCAACGTCATCATTGAAGACCCTGCCAACGAAGATATCCTGTACGTCGGTACCGATCACAGGTTGTACGTCTCGCTGGATCGGGGGCAGTCGTTCATGGCGATGGGAGGGGGGCTGCCCAACACGCCTGTCCACGATCTCAAAATCCAGGCTCGCGAGAAGGATCTCGTTGTCGGCACCCACGGGCGTTCCATCTATATCGCCGACATTGCGCAGGTTCAGCAACTCACGCCTGATATGCTAGCGAAACCTGTCTATGTTTTTGCCATCGACCCCGTGACGCATCGCTCGTTTTGGGGCAACCGCAGTGCGTCCTGGCAGGAGTTCCGCGAGCCGGAAGTGGAAGTGCCCTATTTCGCAGGGGGGGCGGGGGAGGCAACCCTGCGGATCAAGACCGACGACGGAGAGGTGTTGCAAACCCTATCCGATGCTGCTGAGCATGGCCTCAACTATGCCACCTACGGTCTCTCCGTTGAGACAGAAGCCGCTGAGCG
>DATGCC010000301.1:0-3042 GCA_035312345.1 Rhodothermales bacterium | reverse complement strand
CTCGACACGGACAAACAAACTTACCGTCCCGGCCAACTGATGACGCTGGATGTGGAAGGCGTTACGCTGTTCGGACCGCCTGCTGCCGGTCGGCGCGTACAGGCGAAGGTCGAGATCGAGCCGTATGCGTTCGCTCCGCAGGACTATCGCTCGTTCACCTTTGGCAACCGGGATCGCACCTTCACGAACGTCAAAGCCGATCTGGAAGAGACGACGCTGGACGACAACGGGCGCGTGAACCTGACGTACACGCTTCCAGCAGGATTGCGGCCCCCTGCCGCGTTGCGAACCGTTGCGGAGGCAACAGTGCTCGAAACGGGCGGTCGCGGCGTGACAGCGTACAGCGGAGCCGTCGTGCATCCGTATGAATCCTACATCGGCCTGAAACCGCGCAATGACGGCTACGCCGAGCCGAATAAAGCCTTCCCGATTTCGTTCGTCGTCACCAACACCGACGGCCAGCCGATCTCCGGGCGTAGCGTGAAGGTGACGCTCATCCGCGAATACTGGAACAGCATCTGGCGGCAGGGCGACGACGGGCGCTACCGCTACGTCTCCGAAAAAGCCGATCAGGTCGAAGCGCAAACCACGGCAACTTCAACGAGCGGCATCGGGCAGTTCAGCGTCACGCCGAAGGATTACGGGCGTTACCGGCTCGTCGTAGAAGACCAGGCAACAGGCGCGTCCACGATGATTTCGTTCTACAGCAGCGGCTGGGGCTATGCCGCCTGGGCCATGGATTCGCCGGACCGCGTCGAACTGGAACTGGACAAGGAAAGCTACAAGGCGGGCGAGAAAGCGAGGGTGCTGGTGCGGGCACCGTTCCCAGGCAAGCTGCTTGTTACCGTCGAACGCGAGCAGGTCTTCGACCATTTCGTCGTGCAGATGGACGAGAACACGGCGACGGTCGAGGTGCCGATTTCTGGCTCCTATAAACCCAATGTCTACGTTTCCGCGCACCTCATCCGTTCGATCAACGGATTGGAACGCGACGAATCGGCGCGGGCCTTTGGCGTGGTGCCGCTGAAGATCGATAGCGAACCCAACCGCCTCGCCGTCGAACTCAATGTCCCCGACGATATGCGCCCGCAAAACAAGCTGAAAGTCGATTTTCAGGTGAAAGGCGGCGAAGGCAAACCCTACGTGACGCTCGCGGCGGTGGACGAAGGCATCACCCAACTCACCGCTTTCGACACGCCCGATCCGTTCGGCTATTTCTTCGGCAAGAAGCGACTGGATGTGGCGACGTACGATCTCTACGGGGCGCTGTTGCCCGAAGTCGTCGGCACGTTGTCGTCTCCGGCAGGTGATGTGGAGGCGGCGCGTCGTCGTCGTGTGAATCCCGCCTCGGCGCGGCGGGTGAAGCCTGTGGCGTTCTGGTCGGGATTGGTAGAAACCGACAGCCGTGGGCGTGGCAGCGTCACGTTCGATGTGCCGCAGTTCAACGGGACGGTCAAGGTGATGGCAGTGGCCTATGCAGGCAACCATTACGGCAGCGCAGAGGAAAAAGTACTCGTCCGCGATCCCATCGTCATGACACCGACGTTCCCGCGCTTCCTCGGCAGTAGCGACACCGCGACCATCCCCGTCAGTCTCTTTAACGGCACCGGGCAGGATGCCACCTTCGAGGTGCGGTTTGCCACCGACGGACCCGTCAAACTCCAGACTGCCGCCACCCAATCTGTGCGTATCCCCGACGGGCGCGAAGGGCAGGTGTATTTCGAAGTCGCTGCTGATCGCAACCTGGGCAAAGCGACGTTCAAGCTGACAGCCCGTGGCGGTGGGCAGACGACGCAGGACGAAGTCGAAGTGCCGGTGCGTCCGCCCGTGCCGTTCACCACGCTCGGCGGCGGCGGCTCGGTAGAAGCAGGGCAGCAGGCAACCATCCCGTTCCCGGACAGCTTCCTGCCGGGTACGGGCGACTACGAACTTATCGTGTCGTCCTTTCCGGCGGTGCGCTTCTCGGGCAGCCTCGCCTATTTGCTGCAATACCCGCACGGCTGCGTCGAGCAGACCACTTCGCGGGTGTTTCCGTTGCTGGCGTTCAACGTCCTTGCCAAAATGGTTGAGCCTGAGCTTTTTGAGCACAACAGCGCCGACCTCTACATCGAAGAAGGCATCACGAAGCTGGAGCGGATGCAGATGCCGTCGGGCGCATTTGCGTACTGGCCGGGTGCCAACTATTCGAACGATTGGAGCAGCATCTACGCGTCGCACTTTTTGGTCGAGGCGCGGCGGGCGGGTTACGTCGTGGCCGAGCAGGTGTACGACCGGATGCTGAACGCCCTCAGCACAATGGCGCGGGATTACCAGCGCACCGACCGAACCAGCCTCGAACGCTCGGCCTACGCGGTGTACGTGCTCGCGCTGGCGGGCCATTCGGAGCGGAGCACGCAGTTGTATCTGAAAAACAATGCGCTCGATCAACTCTCCAGCTACGCCCGTTACCAACTTGCCGGAGCCTTTGCACTGACCGGCGATAAAGCCTCGGCCCGCGACCTGCTGCCGCAGGGGGCTCGTCCGCCGATCACCGTGGAGACCCGCGACACCGGTGACAACTTCAACTCGCCCATTCGCTCCGAAGCCATTATGTTGGACATCTTGGCCGAAGTCGATCCAGGCAACGCGCAGGTGCCGTTCCTCGTGGAAGACCTCTCACGCAAAGCCGAGGCCGGGCGGTGGTACACGACGCAGGAGAACGCCTTCGCCTTCCTCGCCCTCGGCAAAATCCTGCGCAAACAGGAGCCGGGCGATTACACCGGACGGTTCTCGGTAGCAGGCGGGCAGACCGCCAACTTTGACGAGACGAGCCAGCGGTTTAGCAGTAAAGAGTGGGCAGGGAAACAGGCCACGCTCGCCATCGAAGGCACGGGTACGGCGTATTATTACTGGGAGGCTGTCGGGTTGCCGCAGTCGCTCGACGTGCCTGCGTTCGACCGTGACCTGATGGTGCGGCGGCGCTTCCTGACCGAAGATGGTGCCCCCATCGCCAACCTCTCGAACTTCCGGCAGGGCGACCTCATCATTGCCGAGAGCACCCTT
>DATGCC010000300.1:0-16697 GCA_035312345.1 Rhodothermales bacterium | reverse complement strand
TACACCGAGACGGAAGACGGCTACGAGACGACCTGGGCGGTGAATCACCTCGCGCCGTTTCTGCTCACCAATCTGCTACTCGATATCATCTGTGCCAGTGCCCCGGCGCGGATCGTCAATATCAGTTCCGAGTCGCATCAGGGCAGCACCATCCATTTCGACGATCCCAACCTGACCGGGCACTACGGGTGGATCAAAGCCTACGCGCAGTCGAAGCTGGCGAATGTGCTATTTACCTACGAACTCGCCCGGCGGCTTGAGGGTACGGGCGTGACGGCCAATGTGATGCACCCTGGCGTCGTGGCGACCAACATCTGGAACCGCAACAAGACGCCGCTTGATTACTTGCTACGGCTTTTCAAGATCTTTTACATGAGCCCTCGAAAAAGCGGGAAAGCGGTTGTCCGGCTTGCGGTTTCGCCGGACCTCGATGGCGTAACAGGGACCTATTTCAACGTCGATAAGCCAGCCCGCTCGACGTCCGTCTCGTACGATGAAGACGTAGCGCAACGCCTCTGGGACCTGAGCGAAGAGATGACCAGACTGGCGTAATGGCGAGGCTGTAGTTTATATTGCTCCAAAACAGTATCCAGCCTTGCTTTAGGATATGGGTTGGCGTGTGTGCTCTTTTCATGAGATGGGTTCGACGGATGATGTGCTTTTTCTATTTAGATGCCAGCGATCTACGATTGGGAATCATCATTTTTCTGCTCGGGGTTGGTTTGGGGCTAGGCGGGTGCATTCCCTATGCTGTAGGCACGACGGCCCAGCCCGCAGCTCCCGATGAGCCAGCCACCAGCGGTACGATCATGTATGTACCCACCGGTGTGGGCTACAAGGGGAGCGAGGCCGAAGTTACGGCGGGCTATATGTTGCCCATGGTGGGCTTGCGTTCAGGCATCAACGAGGCTTCGGACATTGGCGTGCGTGCACCGGGGTTGACGGGCTTTGTGATCGACTACAAACGCCGCGTCGCAGGGAATGCGAGCAAACGCACGGCAGCGCTGGGGCTGATGGGGGGTGCCGGGGTGGTTAATGCAGGCAATCATTTTCACGTCGAGGCGACGGTGCTTGCCAGCGGACCAGAAGCCGAGCGTAGGTTCGTCCCCTATGGCGGTCTTCGGGCCATGCACGTTATTCCCATGAATAGTGTGGCCGTGACCGACCTGCCCACGGTCGGCGGTTTTCTGGGCCTGCGCATCGGAACCAACGAACTGGGTATCAGCGCGGAGCTAGGGGTCTTCTACGACTCGCCTGCCCTGAAACTGCGCGATCACGACATCATCGCGGTACCCTCTTTCACGGTACATAGTCGCCGTTTTTTTGAAATGTTTGGCTATTGATCCATGTCGCTTTGCTGGCGTAAAAGTATGGCTTTTGCCACCAAGCAGGATGCCCTCTCTCATTCCTCATCCCCGATTTCAACTTGACCGTTCGCGTCGTTCTTCCCCTTCCGCTCGATAAGCCCTACACGTACCTTGTGCCTGACGAATTGGCTGCCGAGGCGCAGGTAGGCAGCCGTGTGCTCGTGCCTTTCGGCCCACGTCGGTTGACGGGGTTGATTGTGGAGCGCACGCAAGAGGAAGATCAACTCGGCGATTTTATCCGCCTCAAGCCGCTGATCGATGTGCTGGACGACGAGCCTGCGTTCACCGACGAAATGCTGCGCCTGACAGAGTGGATGGCAGATTATTACGTCTGCGGCTGGGGCGAAGTGATCAAGGCGGCGCTGCCATCGGGCACGGACGTGGAAGACAAGCGCCGCGTCCTGCGCACGGGCCTTCCGGCAGGCGATTGGCGCAACCACGATATTGCTGGAGCCGTCCTCCGCTATCTCGATGCGCATCCCGAAACGACCGTCAGCGCGCTCCGGCAGCAGGGCATTGAGGTGTCGCTGGCGCTACTACGGCGGTTGCAGGACGATGGGTTGATCGAGATGGTCAAGGAACTCTCAAAGCCGAAGGTGCGCGTCAAGTACGAGAAGCATGTGCGGCTGGCTCCGGCGTTTCAGTCGCAGGGGGCCGTCAAGGATCTGGTAAAGCAGTTGCGCGGGGCAAAGCAGGAGGCCGTCGTGGAGGCGCTGGCGGGTTTTGCGCTCGAGGGTGAACCGCTGCCCCGTCAGGCCGACGTGCTGGCGCGGGCGCAGGCGGCCACATCCAGTCTCAATAGCCTGGTGGATCGCGGCGTCGTAGAGGTGGTGAAGCAGGAGGTGATCCGCTCGCCGCTGGGCGACATGGCAGCCAATCCGTTGCCCGCGCCACGCTATGCGTTTCACCCGTCGCAGCAGGTGGCCTTAGATAAAATCGCGGAAGCCGTAGAAGCCGAGCGGTTCGAGACGTTTTTGTTGCACGGCGTCACGGGGAGTGGCAAGACGGAAGTTTATATTGCAGCGCTCAAGCGGGTGCTGGCAAAAGGCAAGACGGGCATCATCCTCGTTCCTGAAATCGCGCTGACGCCGCAAACCGTCGAGCGCTTTCGCAGTCATTTCGGCGATGAGATCGCCGTGATGCATTCGCGGATGAGTCTGGGCGAGCGCTACGATGCGTGGCGCAACCTGCGGAGCGAGCGCTACCGCGTTGTCATCGGGCCGCGCTCTGCCGTGCTAGCCCCGCTGTCCAACATCGGGTTGATCGTGGTGGATGAGGAGCACGAGCCGTCGTACAAACAGTTCGATCCTGCGCCGCGCTACCACGCTCGTGATGTCGCCGTGGTGCGGGCGCAGATGAACGACGCCGTCTGTGTGCTCGGCTCAGCGACGCCCAGCCTGGAGAGCTACCGCAACGCTCGCACGCGCAAGTACACCCTCCTCGAAATGACCGAGCGGGTGCCGGTGCCGGGTCACGCCGCCGCGCCGATGCCAGACATTGAGGTCATCGACCTGACGCTGGAACGCAAGAAGCACCGGCTGCACGGCGCGCTGTCCGAGACGCTACGGCAGGCCATCGAAGACCGGCTGGTGCGCGGCGAACAGATCATCCTGCTACAAAACCGACGCGGCTATGCACCCATCATTGAGTGTCAGGACTGCGGCTTCGTACCTACCTGCTTCGACTGCTCGGTGTCAATGACGTGGCACAAGGCGACGGGGCGATTGCGGTGTCATTACTGCGGGCGCACACGCCGTCCGCTCGCCGCCTGTCCCAAGTGTGGTTCTACCGATCTCTCGCAACTCGGCACCGGCACACAGCGTGTCGAAGAGGAACTGGAGCGTCACTTTCCCGGTGCCCGCATCGCCCGGATGGACCTCGACACCACAGGACGCAAGAACGCGCATCACAAGATTCTCAGCCGCTTCGGGCGCGGCGAGGCCGACATTCTCATCGGCACGCAGATGGTGGCCAAAGGGCTGGACTTCAGCCGCGTCACGCTCGTCGGTGTCATCAACGCCGATGTGGGCATGCTGTTGCCGGATTTCCGGGCTGAAGAGCGCACGTTTCATCTGCTCACACAAGTGGCGGGCCGTGCCGGGCGGGCCGAGCTACGCGGCGAGGTACTGCTCCAGACGCGCAACCCGAAGCATCCGACCTTCCGCTATATCCTCGCGCACGACTACGAAGGCTTCGCCCGCACCGTGCTGCCGGAGCGCAAAGAACTCGGCTATCCGCCCTATGGCCGCATCGTCGGCGTCGAGTTTCGCGGGCCGGATGAGGAGCAGGTATCCGCGATGGCGCGCAAGTGGACAGGCATCCTTCAAAAAAACATCCCGGCCTCTGTGCAGGTGCTTGGCCCCGAACCGGCGTTCGTCGGGCGGGTGAAGCGGCAGTATCGCTACCACACCATCATCAAAGCGCCGCGCTCCGTAGCTTTGTTGCAAGATGCGTTGCGAGAGACGGAGCGAAAATTCGGCAACACGCCCCGTGGCTACTACGTCTCGGTGGATGTAGACGCCATCGGGTTGTTTTAAAATCAACTCAGCGCTTGCGTACATAGGTTATAAACGGAAGGTCGTGCCGACCTGTCCCGAGAGCAACAGGATTCCACTGGCCCGGTGGGTTGGGGCGGGCGTCGAAGAAGGCATCGCCGGGAGCGTAGGGATCACCGACAGGGCCGGGCTGGATGGAACAGGTATCCGAAGAGCGCAGCACCAATACCACCGGTTGCCGATACGGACGCGTACCCCACGCCCTAAAGAGAGGGTACGAAACCCGTTCAGAGGAGCCGGAATCACGCTACTCGGAAACGATGTGCTGAAGGTCGGTCCCGCATCGGTGCTGAGTTGAGCGGGGAGGTTCGGATGGTTCCATATCTCTAGCTCCAGCGACGATCCGTCTGAACACGCTACGGGCAACTCGACCTCTCTTAAGAAGCCGCTTTCGCTTGGCACAAGAACCTGGGCGAGGATCTGATCACTTCCTCCGCCGATGGCCAGCGGGTTGCCGGTGGCATCAAAGATCGGCTGTTGTTGATCCAGCAAGAATCCGTGGTGCTTCGAGGTGGCCTCGTCTGGTGAGATGAACGCGGTAGTCTCTTCTTTTAAAGAGACGGCTGTGGGAGCGTCTACCAAGCAAGAGGACAGGCTGATAGCGCAAAGCAAAAAAACGGTCATGCAGGTGAGGGAGAACTAGCGGCTTATTGTTTTCATGGCTTCTCAGGGGTGGTTGAATGGAGGTGACAATGACTACGAGCTTATTTCAGCAGGGTGAAGTAGCGTGTGCAGACCTCTTCGTTCGTGGTGATGCGGTAGAGGTAGACCCCCGAGGGCCACCCGGCGGCGTCGAGCGTGACGCGGTAGGTGCCGGGGGCCTGCGTGGCGTCTACGAGCACTGCCACCTCGCGGCCGAGCAGATTGTAAACGGCCAACCGCACTGGCCCCGTAGCAGGCACGCTATACTGGATCGTGGTGCTGGGGTTGAAGGGGTTGGGATAGTTCTGGTCGAGCGCGAAGGTGACTGGCAGCCCCGGCTCGTATTCGATGGGGGTGGCTCGGCCCGTGTCGCTGTAGATCTGCAGGTTGCCGAAGATGCCTGCGTAGGTATCCCCGTTGGCGGGGTTGAAGACGATGACATTTTTGTCGTCGCCGTGTACAATCGGAAAAGCCGCGCTGCCTGCCTCCACGCCGTCCAGGTAAAAACGGGCCATCGTGCCATCGTAGACGATCAGGGCCTGGTGCAGGCTGTCAGGGAGATAGAGGGCATCGCTCGATATCTTGTTCATGTTGTTTCCGTGCCACATCGCGACGGTGCCATCGATTGTCAGGTAGTAGGCGATCCATCGGAAAGAAATCCCTCCCACAAAAAGAGGCATATCGCGGTTCGGATACGCATCGACCTTGAAGTCAGCCTGGATGGCAAAGCCGTCGAAGTTGAAGCGTGGCAACGGCGGCGTTTGTACCAGTGAGCCTGCCGGTTCGCCTGCATGAATCCCATTGAGCAAAACGCCCCCTTCCACGAACGAAATGTTATTTACCGTCATGGGGGCATGGGTGCCCGTCGCGTCGTCTCCGTTGTCCGTCAGCGGGTAGTGAGCGATAAGCGTGAAATGGTCGGGGATGGGGCTTTGAGCCGGGGCCGGTTTGGCAACAAGGGGCAGTAATAGGGCAAGTAAGCAGAGCCGTACTTGAGCGGAAAGAGATATATAGCATAAGGGTTTCATATCGTAGGTCGCAGGATTAGGTAGGGCTAATTGCGCAATCTGAATAGGCTATCTCTGTTTATTTCAACAGGACCATGCGTCGTGTAGCGACATAGGAACCGGCAGTGAGACGGTACAGATACACGCCACTGGAAACTGTCATTCCGGTCTGGTTCTTGCTATCCCATATAACGGTGTGACGACCTGCTGCGAGCGTGTTTTCCATCAGCGTGACCACCTTGCGTCCCAGTATGTCGAAGACCTCCAACCGTACATAGTTCGTGGTGGGTATCTCAAAGGAAATGGTGGTCGCTGGATTGAAAGGATTCGGGTAGTTAGGCAGCAATGCAAAGGACTCCGGTGCATCATTGGCTTCGATAGCCGTACCGGTATCCGGGTCAGTATCATCGGGATCCATGCTGACGCCGAAAAAGTGGTCTGACAGGTCAATGGTGGTGTTGAGACCATCTGAGGCTGTAACCCGGATGCGGCCCTGGTTTCCCGGAGCTAAATCGGAAATGTCGGCATCGAAGTCTTGCGGATCACGATCGGTAAAGTGAGCCAGGGTGAGCCATGTCTGTCCGTCATCTGGCGTGAATTGGACGAAATAGGTAAGCGAGTCGCCATCAGCATCATGGCCCTCCCAGGCAACGTGTACCATGCCTTCATCGAACCGCTCGCCACCATTAGGGCTCAGCACGCGCACTTCGGGCACGTTTGACGAAGCGGTCTGCTCATACAACGTCGCGGAATCCTTCTTCAGAATCAGGCTGGCTACGTCTTCAAAGTAAGGCACTAGCACGCGGAAGAAGGCTTTGTCAGCAGCCTTTCCATCGAATACTGGGCTTGGTTCGAAGGAGGTTTGGTTCAGCAAGGCTCCCGCCGCATTGTAGAGTTCGAGGGCATAGTTGCCAGTAGCTTGCTCTGCCAACTGCTCGGGTGCTGCCGGACGCTGGATGAGCGGGGCCAAGCCAACGGTGCCGTCTGGTAGGATAACCCCTGTGACCGCGTAGGCTTCAACCGGATCTGCGAGAGACTGATGAGTAGCCAAGTGTCCGGATTCGTTTTTAGAAACGGGTGTACTGAACCGGATTGCATTGTAGATGCGCTTGTAGTTGTGCGCTGAAATCCATGAACCATTTTGGGTGCGAAGGGAGCCAAAATTGGTAGGGTTGGACGCGCCATACGACATCATTTCATGAGGAATCATGCCATCTCCCAGCCTACATTCCGGATGTCTCTGGGCGAGATTGGGCGTTGGGCACGGATCAATGAGCGTAAGATTGAACTGCCCAGCGTCGCTAGAACTGGGTTCCACGATCTCGTGTGTGGCCGTGCCGAACGGGCTAGTGTTAAGCCCCATCAAGCCGAGCATACCCCGTGAGTAGGGCCAGGATTCATAGTCGCCACCATCACCTTCTCCGAAGGCATTCCCGGCATGAGGAAAACCAATGGTATGTCCCAATTCGTGAGCAGCTACATCTCCCAACGGAAGGCTGATTGCTCGGATGAATTGAAAATTGGGGCTGGGGACACCATACCTGTTATAGATGTTTTCTGGGTGACCTCGCTTAGCCAGTCCGCTCCGACCAGGTCCAAAGTTCGAACCAAAAGCGATATTCGAGATCCAGAAAGGAACATCACCTGGATCTGGCAAAGGGAAACTTGTTCCGCCAATAAATGGAATCCCGAAGTCCCCTGGTCCTAGATCCATGAGGGTGGCCTCACTCCGATTAAGGAACAAGGGAAAAAGCAGGTTTACACCCATTCGGATCGTTCGCTGGCTGAGCACGACCACATCACTGACGGGCATGACGCGGCGCACGTAGGCCAGCGTAGTGTCGATTTGTCCGTCGGTGACTGTTGGGATACCCCGTGAAGTAGCCAGTTTTCCGATGCGCAGGCCCAGTACAGCCGCTTGCGCGTCGATATTGTTAATCTGCACCGTACTTAGCAACCGTATACCGTCAAACAGTTGGAACTGTGCGAAGGATGCGTCTTTGAGGAAAGCTCCGGGAATAATAAAGTTGAGTGTTCGGCTCAGATCGGCACGCTGTTGCAACAGCGTATCAGTGCGTGCCTCATCCGTTACTGGCAAGGTCTCCACAAGGGTAGTCATGAGGCCTGCATTGGGCGAAACATTATTGCGGCGGAGCCAACTCCCGTCAGTGCGTTCGATGTCTACTTCGAGGGAGGCACTAAATGGGGTTGGGTTGGGGTCGGATCTATCCTTAAACAGGTAATATCGCAGAACAAGGTCCTTACCGGGTAGAATACGGATCGGGATGTGGGCTTCTGTGCCGAAGATGCTTGGGTCGTGCAAGGTGGTTTGCACGCCCTGGTTCAATTCGACATGCTGAACGAAGATAAGCGGTGCGGGTGGCGGTGGTTCGAAGATAATCGTGCCGGTCGTAGTGGTTGTGTTCCCGGCTGCATCGACGGCGCGCAAGGCTACCTCATAGGCCCCCGTCTCGCCAAAGGCTAATGGAATGGCTGTTTCGAACCGCGTGGCCGGGCATGCTCCGGTATGGGTGGTACCACAGAGGTATGCAGAGATCCCCGGCGGTGGATAGATCTCGGTGCCCGTGGCTGCATGGTGAACCCGGACGGCGACACTGTCCAGCAAGGTATTATCCTCAGCAAGCAGATCAATCTCCGTATTCCTGTCCTCAATTGTGGCTCCGTCGTCCGGGATGGTAGCGGTCGGAGGCGTGGTGTCCACGGGGGGAGGAGGTGCTCCTTCAAAGAAGAGGTCATCCACGATGACCTGGTTGTCTGCGCTTTGGCCTGGTCGGTTGGCTGTCAGAATGATGCGCTTGATGTCTTCGGAAGCCCGCTCTATACGAAGGCGGGTGGTCCAGGCCGGACCGCCTTCTAGGACATCGTTGACGGAAGCGACGTTGGTGCCTGCCGCGTTATAGGCGGTCATATTGACTTGCCGGGTAATGCTTTTCTGACCTGCACTGTTTGCGGAAAGGGCCACGATGCGTTGCGGTGTAGAGAAGATCAACTCAATGGGTTTCCGGTTAAACTCTACATCCACTGGTGGTAATCCGACGTTTTGGCTAGAGCGTGCGCGCTGGCACTCTGTGGAACCTGCTTCGCAGGCCACAGCGAAGAGGCCGTTCGGAAACCGGATGCCTTGGTTTAGGAGCTGATTGACGAGAAACGTACCTGGTTCAAACGCCTCAAAGTCGAGTGCTACATCCGTGTCGCCGGGATCAGGGGCGGCTCCGTAGAAGGCGGTCACGGCAAAGTTTGCATCTTTGGCTACCCCATTGAGACCGTAGCAGTCTATATACACATCCAAGTCTGCTGTGCCGACTGTAGTCCAGTTTCGTACCTGGCAGGTGGCATCGAAAATTCCGTCGGTGGTTACCTGAACGGTACCGCCTATAGCCGTCTGAGCAAATTCCTGAAATTGGACTTTGTAGCTCCCTTCCCCGGATCGTACGATCTGCACGCTACCATTTGGGTTAAAGGCTTCTGCTGGTGTGTAGCTTGGTGCTGATCTCTGATTCGCGTAGGCGTAAGCATGCGTGCCCAGTTCCGTCTCGGGCCACAGCACGAGCAGCGTGAATTGTGTGTCTTTGCCGTTGCGAGAGCGGTCGTAGCAAGAAACCGTGACCTGATAATCGGGCCCAGTATGGTTGGGCGAGAGGGCCTGACACCAGGCGTCGCTGGTGCCATAGGCCGTTACGAACGCACGGCCTTGCCCACCCGGTCGCGATGAGACCCAGGCCCCCATCCCTTCAAAGGTGACCGTGTAAAACCCCGGTCCACTGGGGCGTTCAATGTGGACAGGCTGGCCTGTTCCGTTATAGCTGTAGGGTCCAACTGCGGAGTACGTGGAGGCGGTTGGCTGATTGGCCCACACAAATCCAAGCCGGCCGGGATTGGCTGCAGGATGCAGGACAGCTACTGTGTAACGTGCGTCTGCTGGAACGCCAGTTGGTGCATAGCACCGCACGTCGATAGTAACGTCCACGCTGACACTGTTCCAGGAGGCAACCTGGCATTGCGTACCACCCGCGTTATAGGCGGTCACCTGCACTTGTCCTCCCGCACCTGTTTCCAGGCTGAATAAAGGACCCAGGCTAGCAAAGCGAACCCGATAATTCCCTACCCCATTGCGCGTGATACTTATGGATCCTGCGGGATTAAAGGCAAAGGAAGTGTGCGGTGTATAAGAGGATTCTGTGGCATTATTTGCCCACGCATAGGCAATGAGGGCTCCTGTTTCCTGGGCTGACACGGTTGATGCAAAGAGACTGCTCTGGGAAAGGGTTAGGGCAATGAGTATTGCTATTGTCCGGAAAGTATTCATGTTGGGTCTCAGTCTATTAGGAAAAGTTTTAGGCTGGGGCAGCATGAGAGAGGCATATTGCATCGCTCTTCACCTGTAAAGGCGCAGCCCAGCCGCGTTCTCCGACACGGGCCGCCTTCATCATTGTCACAGCTTTGCAACGATGTTCGCTACGTACCAGGGATTTGCTGGCAAGAGCGGGAGATAGCGACTACTTTATTCATCAAGATGAGGGCCTGGATATGCTACCGGATGAGAGAATGGCTTTGGACGGTGTGCAGCATGACATCACGCTGGCGCTCATGGAAGCAGATTCCGGGCAGCAAGAAGCGGCTGAACGGCTCTGGGATCTCGTCTATGACTACCTCCGCGAGATCGCCCACCGGGAGTTGCAGGCCGAATACGGGGCACGCACGCTCTCGACCACCGGCCTCGTCCACGAAGCCTATTTCAAGCTCATCGACCACACCCGCATCACCTGGCAGAACAGGGCGCATTTCTTTGGGATGGCGTGCCGGGCCATGCGGCGCATTCTGGTGGATCACGCACGGCGGCGTACTGCCGAGAAGCGCGGCGGCAACCATGAGCAAGTGCCGCTCGACAAAGCCATCGTTATGGCCGAAGACCGCAGCGAGAACCTGCTGGCCCTGGATCAGGCATTGACCCGCCTCGCCGCGATGGACGAACGGCTGGGGCAGGTCGTGGAATGCCGCTTTTTCGGCGACCTCTCCATCAAAGAGACCGCCGAGGTGATGGGCGTCTCTACACGGACCGTCGAGAGAGACTGGCAGCGCGCCAGGGCGTATCTCTATCGGGCGCTCTACGAGGATGAAGAAGCATAGTGCTTGTTTTGGGTGGCGGAAAGCGAGGCCCGTTTACGCCTTTCATAGAGACGGCATGGTATTCCCACCCATCCGGCCTAGTGCACGTTCAAGGCATCTTCTGAGTCATGCGTCTTTTCGAGACGTGGCGTTCGAGGAGCACCCCAAGGGTACTTCCTACGGGGCGCGGGAAGCGGAAGGCGTTTTTTTGCGCTCCCTGCCCTCCGCACACCGCGCTCCGATAGGATTGTTTTCTCTCAGGGATAGACCCTGATTGTACAACAGACCGTTTGAGATAGCACTAGACAGCCCGATGCAGGACGACACACGCGACCGCTGGCTCCAGAGCGATACCCTCTTCCGAAAGCTCCTTGACCTGCCGCCCGAAGAGCGCGTTCCATGCCTCGATAAGGTATGCCGCGACGACCCCGATCTGCGCCGCGAAGTGGAACGCCTGCTCGATGCCCTGGCTGCCTCCGACGACTTCCTCGACGACCCCGCCGACTGGATCGAGGTGCCCTTCATCACCCACCTCAACGACCCGCTGGGCGTTGAGGGAGAGGACAACAGCGGGGAGCGCATCGGAGCCTATCGTCTGGTAAAGCAGGTGGGCCACGGCGGGATGGGGACGGTCTATCTGGCCGAGCGCGTCGATGGAGCCTTCCAGCAGCGCGTGGCCCTCAAGCTGTTGCGCCGGGGCATGACCCGTCGGCAGGAGGCGCAGCGCTTCCGGGCTGAACGGCAGATTCTGGCGCGCTTGCAGCACCCTGGCATCGCGCACCTGCTCGATGGCGGCATGACCCCCGGATCAGGTCCAGGACAGGCTGAGCACCCCTACCTCGTGATGGAGTACGTCGAGGGCGTGCCCATCGACCAGTATGGCGACGCGCAGCGGTTGGGTATCGACGCGCGGCTGGCACTGGTGCAGCAAGTGTGCCGGGCCGTGCAGTACGCCCATCAGAACCTGATCATCCACCGCGATCTCAAGCCCTCCAACATCCTCGTCACCGAAGCAGGACAAGTGAAGCTGCTGGACTTCGGTATTGCCAAAGTCTTGGATGGGGCCGCGCTGTCGTTCACGCAGCCTATAACGGTAGAGGCGCAACGGCTGATGACCCCGGCGTATGCGGCCCCCGAGCAGGTCACAGGCGAGGCGGTGACGACGGCGACGGATGTGTACGCGTTGGGTGTTCTGCTCTACCGGCTGTTGACAGGTCAGGCTCCGTATGAGTTAAGTGGGCATCCGCAGCGGGAGATAGAGCGCCGGATCGTAGAAATGGAGCCGCCGCTACCATCTCAGGTAGCTGGTCAGACCGCTTCACCGCAGCACCTATCCTGGAGGCAGCCAGAAGCCCTGCGACGCAGGCTCTCGGGCGACCTCGACAACATCGTGCTGAAGGCGTTGCGGAAGGCCCCCGAGGAGCGGTACGGGACGGTAGCCGAGTTGGCGGAGGACCTGCGACGGCACCAGAAGGGGTTGCCCGTGGAGGCACGTCCGGCGACGGTGGGGTATCGGCTGCGCAAGTTTGTAGGTCGGCATCGCATGGGGGTGGCAACAACGGTGGCGGTGGTGGTGCTGGCTGTGGGCTTCGGGGTGTTTCACACAATGCAAATAACGGCAGAGCGGGATGCCAAAGAGCTAGAAGCCACCCGCGCCAGTGAAATGCTGGACTTCACCGTGGGGCTCTTCGATGTGGTGGACCCGCAGCAGGCACAAGGGGCCACCGTCACAGCAGAGGACCTCATCGAGACGGGGCTGCAACGTCTGGAGGCGCTGGCCGACCAACCCGAGCGGCAGGCTGCTATGCTCGATGTGATGGGCCGTGTCAGCTTCAGCGTGAGCCAGTATGCCCGCGCCGATTCGCTCTTCCGGCGGGCCATAGCCCTCAAGGAGCGGACCCTCGGCCCCGTGCAGCTATCAGTAGCCGAGAGCTTGAACCAATTGGGCTGGGCACTGATGATGCAGGATAGCCTGGCCGCCGCCGAGGCCCAATTTGAGCGTGCCCGCATGATCCAGGGCACGGTGCTTGGCGCGGAAGATCCAGACGCGATGAAGTATGTCAACAGCCTCGCCTTTGCCTACTTCACGCTGGGCGACGGGGAACGCGCCGAGGTCCTCCTGCGCGACCTGCTGACCCGAGGCGACGACCCGGCCTGGCGTGATCATCCCGAGATGACAGAGGTGCGTTATACCCTGGCCCGTGTTCTCGACTTCTACGGCGAGCACACCGAGGCCGAGGCCCTCTTTCGTACCGTGCTGGCCCAGCGTGTCGCCGAGCACGGCCCGGCGCATTCTGACGCAGCGGACGTCGAGTTCCTGCTGGCGCGCAACCTCGTCAACCAGGACCGGCTCGACGAAGCCGCCAGGCGCTATCAGCACGCCTACGACGTGTATCGGCGGGTGTACGGGGAAGAGAGCTGGTACGCCGCCATGGGTATCTATGCGCTGGCGCAGGTGCAGCAGCGGCGGGCCGCTTATGCCGAGGCTGAGGCCGGCTACCGCGAA
The DNA here is from genome assembly GCA_035312345.1 of Rhodothermales bacterium. Lineage (GTDB taxonomy): Bacteria > Bacteroidota > Rhodothermia > Rhodothermales > DATGCC01 > DATGCC01. Next base: position 3,493 of record DATGCC010000300.1, on the reverse strand, counting down.
GCCGCGCGGATCTATGAGATCGCCCTGCCCGGTAGTCCGTGGCGGGCCTATGCACTCGTGGCCCTTGGACAGGTGCGGCTCGAACAAAACGACCCTGCCGAAGCCGAGAGGCTGTTCCGGCAAGGCCTCGATCTGTACGCCGCCTCGTCCAACCCAGACGTGGAGCAGATCGCGGTGGCGCAAAGCTGGCTGGGCCGCAGCCTCACCGAGCAGGGCCGCTATAGCGCAGCCGAATCGCTCCTGCTGGACGCCTACGATACGCTCTCGGCCCTCGATCATCTCCGCGAGAAAACCAACGACACGCTCCACCGCCTGGTGGCGCTGTACCAGGCCTGGAGCCGCCCCGACGAGGCCGTTCGCTACGAGACCCTGCTGTCCGAGTTCTCAGAGGCGGAAGGCGAGGCCGAAGAGTAAGCTGGCGCTGGTGACGGTGCCGAGGTCGCGTTCCACGGTTTCGTTGTTGGCATCGGTGAGGTTTTGAGTGCCCAGGAAGTGCCGCGTGCCGCGCCCCTGCACCAGCAGGTCAAGGCGGGGAGCCAGCCGCACGTACAGGCTCCCGCCGAGGCCGGCCAGCAGACGCACATTCGATTCCATGGCATAGGCATCGGGCGATGGCGTCTCGATCTCGCCCTCCCCGATACCTCGAACCCCGACGCCGACGAACGGCTCAAAGCGGAGCCTGTTGCCCACAGCAATCGGCACAGCTACGTCAAACACTCCCTGAATGGCCGTACCTGAACGGATCTCCCAGCCCCGCTCCGTAAAGGGCGGCGGCGGGCAGGGCGGATCGCCAATCCCTGCGAAGATCACACTCAGCCGGGTATCAATAGGTTCGATCAGAGACTGCTGGAGGCTCAGGGCAATAGCGGTATTCGATGTGCCAAATTGCTGATCGTCATCATCCGAGAACGATACGCCACCCATGACGAGGAGCTGGGTCTGAGCCGCCGCTGGCCCGGCGGTGCCCAGCAGGAGCACCAGCAGCATGAACACCATCGGATGCAGCGAGGCTTGGAAGGGAATCGGCATGACGGTCCTCTCCTATCATCTGTAGGAAGTAGCATAAAACATAAGGCGTACAATCCTACTGCTTTCCGCCACGATTGTAACCTCATTGTGAATCTGATACGTCGCACGCAGACGCCGGGCCAGCAGCAGAAGCAATGATATGAGACGAAGCACGTGGGCGGTATCTCACGTGCTATTTATTCGCCGCTTCGAGCATCGCCATCACCTCGTCGTGTCCGTTTTCGCGAGCGTAGTCGATGGCTTGCTTGCCATCTTGGTCCGTCATGCTGGGATCGGCTCCGGCATCGAGCAGGAGCCGCAGCGCTGCCGCCTGGCCGGTGGAAGCGGCAGCGAAGAGCGCCGTCATGCCGCGTTGTTTTTCGGCCTGGTTGGGATCGGCCCCGGCATCCAGCGCGGCTTGCATGATATCTGCAAAGCCCTGGGCGGCGGCATACATCAACACAGTGCGGCCTCGCAGGTCCTGGGCGGTGACGTCGGCCCCGGCGTCCACGAGCAGGCGGGTGACCTGCTGATAATCCCGTCCAGGAAAGCCGCCCCCCAGGCTGTTGAGCAACGCCGATCCCCTTTCTATGTCGCGCAGGTTGGGATCGGCCCCGGCATCAAGCAACGCCTGCACCATCTCCGGGATACCCGTTTCCGCCGCCATAATCAGCGCAGAGAGGCTGTCTCTGCCCTGCATATTCGGATCAGCCTCAGCCGCCAGCAACAGCGTGACAACATCAGGGTATTCACCATTTGCAGCGTAGAGCAGGGCCGTCCCGCCGTCCTGATCCATGAGGTTGGGATCGGCCTCGGCCTCCAGGAGGAAGCGGACCAGGTCGGCCTGACCGCCATCGGCGGCTCGGATCAGCACGGTTGCTCCATCGCCAGTCTGCGCATTCACGTCGCCGCCCGCGTCGAGGAAGCGTTGCACCGTTTCGGTGTCGCCATCCCAGGCGGCATTGACGGCCTCATAGATATCCGGCGTTTGTGCGTGCGCGACGCTGACGGTAAGCAACAACGCAAAACAGAGGACAGGGTAAAGGAAAGCGTGCATCAAAAGCAGGGCGTTTGAATGAGAGACCTAATGGTTATAAGCATAGCCATTTCTTGCCAGCGATGCTACTTCAGCAGCGTCAGCATACGCAAATGAATGATACTGCCGGCGGTGAGCCGGTAGAGGTAGACGCCCGCAGGCAGGTTATCTGCTTTAAAAGCAACCTCGTGCCATCCTGGGGGCTGTATGCCATCAATTAACACCGCCACCTCACGCCCGAGCAGGTCATAGACGGCCAGTCGCACTGGTCCGGCGGCAGGTATGCCATAGCGGATTGTGGTGGAAGGGTTGAAGGGATTCGGGTAGTTTTGCAAGAGGGTGTAGGTGGTCGGAAGCTCGTCGGTGTCCTCAATAGCCGTGGGCGTGCAGGTGGGTACCGGATCAGGCTGAACCGTCTCGATGCCCTGGAGCCACGTCTGAAAACCAGCGTCACCCGGTGCGCAGAGTTGGGTGCCCGAGATATCGAAGAAGGTGATATTCGTAAGACCGGTCAGGCTGTTGGGGAGGGTGCCTTGCAATGGATTGCGCGACCCATCGAAGTAGAATAGATCGGTGTTCCCGAGGGATGCAGGTAGTGTGCCGGAGAGTTGGTTGTCCTGAATCTCCATTTCCTGTAATGCATTGAGGTTGCCCAGTTCGACCGGAATGGGGCCTGTTAGTGCATTTTGGTGGAGACTCAGCGCCAGCAAGGTGCTCAGGTTGCCTAACTCGCTGGGGATGCTGCCGGTTAATTGGTTGTTGCCCAGATTTAGATATTGCAAGGCAGGCAGGGTGGCTAACGCTGGGGGAATTGTGCCGGAGAGTTGGTTCGTGTGGAGTTGTATAAATCTAAGGTTGGTGAGCGTCGCTATCGCCGGGGGAATGGATCCGCTGAACTGATTACCCTCAAGCTGAAGACCCTCCAACCCGGCGAGTTGTGCAATCTCTGCCGGAATGGGACCCGTAAACTGATTAAAGGACAGGGCGAGGATCGTGAGGCCGGGCAGGTCGAGGACCACCTCGGGAAAAGGACCGGCGAACTGATTGTCGAATAGCGACAGTATGGTCAGCCGCGTAAGCTGGTTGAAGCCTGCCGGAATCGTGCCCGAGAGCTGGTTGCTGGCCAGGTCGAGTCGTTCCAGGTTGGTCAGGTTGCCTAGCTCCGGCGGGATCTCCCCGGTGAGTTGATTCGTTTGGAGCTCGAGTCGTCCCAGGTTGGTCAGGTTGCCTAGCTCTGGCGGGATCTCCCCAGTGAGTTGATTACGGAACAGCGCAAGCTGGACCAGGTTGGTCAGGTTGCCTAGCTCTGGCGGGATATCTCCGGTGAGTTGATTCGTGTATAACCAGAGCCCCCCTAGTGCCGAGAGGTTGCCGATCTCGGATGGGATCGTGCCTGCCAGGTTGTTGTCGTATAGAACAAGCTGGACGACGTGCCCCTCGCTGATGGTG